>CAUJFR010000047.1 GCA_963169885.1 Bacteroidota bacterium | reverse complement strand
CAGCTTCTGGCAAATGGCCCTGCTATGGGTCGTTTACCAACTGGTTGGTCTTTTCCTGCAAAAGGCCAAAGCCACCCAACGCGCCACCCTGGCCAGCACCCTGCTGCTGACCGGTTTCGGCTGGTTTGTCAGCAATTTCATTACCGTATATATAGATATCAGTGCCGGTGAAACCATCAGCAGTCCCCTCGCGGCCATATTGTATAATGACTGGCTGCCGCTCAGCCTTCCCTGGATCTCCGGACTCTATTTACTCCTTTTATTAATACCCGTCTTCCGCTTTATCCGCAATTACCGCTATGTACAGATCATCCGGACCTACGGACTAAGCAAGATTCCGGTAGACTGGCGGATTTATGTTCAGCAGCATGCCGAACTGATGGGCATCCGCAAAAAAGTACAGATCTGGGTATCGGATTTTGTGGCTTCCCCCGTGACCGTCGGTTTCCTGAAACCGATGATCCTGGTGCCGGCCGCAGCGATTAATCACCTCAGCCCTCAACAACTCGAAGCGGTATTGCTGCACGAACTGGCGCATATCCGCCGCTACGATTACCTGCTGAACCTGTTGGTGAATATCATCAGGACCATTTTATATTTCAATCCCTTCGTTACCGCTCTCGTGAAGTCACTGGAAAGAGAAAGAGAAAAGAGCTGTGATGAAATGGTACTCCAGTTTCAATACAACCCTTTCCAATACGCAACCGCCCTGCTCACTTTACAGCAAACCACCCGTGAACCGCAGACCCTGGTGCTGGCCGCTGGTGGAAAGAAAGGCGACCTGCTGCACCGGATTGAACATATTATGGGACAACCGGCCCAACCGGTCCTCAGTACCCGCAAAGTAGCCGGTTTGCTTACAATACTGATTGGCGTGATTGCCCTGAACCTTGTACTGCTGCTTCCCGGAAGAAGCACCGGCAGCCGGGTATACAGCAGTTCCAACAGCTCTATCTACCCGATGGACCTGGCTTATACCGACAACAGTCCTGTAACGGAAGTTGCCTATACAGAGAATCCCGTACAGATCACGAACGAGATAAATAAAACCCCGCATACCGATTGTGCACCGGCCCCGGTAACCGCACCTGAACCTGCGCAACCTGCAGTTCCCCGTTATACCGACCTGGTATCACAGGCTTATCGGATGGCCGGTTATAATGAAGCCGAGATCCCCGAACTGAAGCGCTACCAGGAAGCCCAGGTGAAAGAAGCGCTCGAAGCTTCCCGCCGTGTAATGGAAGAAGTGCAATGGAAAGAAGTAGAGAAGAGCATCGCCGATGCCTTTTCTGAAATGGAAAAGAAAGAGATCAAAGAAGTCTACGAACGCGAGCTGAATAAATTCAACTGGCCCCAACTGGAAAATAAACTGAAACTGGCCTATGCCCAGATCGACTGGGACCAGGTAAACATGCAATTAAATACCGCCCTCAACCAGATCCGCATCGATAGTCTGCAACGCGTTTACAATGACGTGTCCATCCGCCTGAATGAAGTGAAAAAGGAAATGGTGGAACAACGCATTAATAGCATCCCGGATACAGATATCACCCTGAAGATGATTGATGAAAGGAAGAAGAATCTGCAGGAGAGTTTGAAGAAGCTGAAGGCGATCAGGGAGAAGAAGATTGTCAGTCTGTAGGGAGCGGCCCCCTAAATCCCCCGAAGGGGGACTTCGAAGACCCGAATAATTTAATCTCTCCTTTCTTTTAGTCTTGCGTAAGATTTCCCGCTAAGATTTATAAGACACTCCGTTTATGGTAAAGTCTTTTTGGCTTTGCGGGACATATTTCGTAATGCAAAGGCCCCTAAATCCCCCAAAGGGGGACTTTGAAGACCCGAATAGTTTAAACTTTCCTTTCTCTAACACTTGCGTAAGATTTCCCGCTAAGATTTATAAGACACTCTAATTAAGGAAAAGTCTTTTTGGCTTTGCGGGACATACTACGCAATGCAAGGCCCCCTAAATCCCCCGAAGGGGGACTTCGAAGACCCGAATAGTTTAAACTTTCTTTTCTCTAACACTTGCGTAAGATTTCCCGCTAAGATTTATAAGACACTTCAATTAAGGAAAAGTCTTTTTGGCTTTGCGGGACATACTACGCAATGCAAAACAGTATTTGACTTTACAATTATCGGAGTCTGAAGTCCCCCTTCGGGGGACCTGCCTGCCGGACAGGTAAGTTTAGGGGGCCTTCTCCTACCTGATAATATCTACATACCCAGCAATCCTCGTTCTCCCGTTCTTCGGATCAATCACATAATAATACGTACCCACGGGCGCGTCCTTGCCATTGATCTTGCCATCCCAGGGAATGCTGTAGCCGACGGAGTGGAAGACGGGCTGGCCGTAGCGGTTGACCACATCGACGGTACAACCGGCATAAGAATCGAGATAGAGGATTTCCCATTTATCGTGAATACCATCGCCATTGGGACTGAAGACATTGGGCACGGCGGGGCGTTTTAATACTTTGACAAAGACCTGGTCACTCACCGAACAGTTACCCTTACCAGTAACCGTAAATGTATAGGTGATATCTTCTACCCCGAGTACAATGGGATTAAGAATAGTATTGGAACCGGAGAAGTATTGATTGGGCGTCCAGAGATATACGAGGTTTACACCAGTGGCGGTTGGCTGCAAAGTGATCTGTCCGCCTTCGAGCACTAAGCGGTCAGGTCCTGCACTGATGACGGGATAGGCATCGATCACCACACTGTCGGTGAACGTGGTGCTGCGGCACCCCCAGTTATTAATCGTATAAAAGTTTACATTAAACGTGCCGGCGGCCGGATAGGAATAACTGAAACTGGCAGTGTTCCGCGTATCGCCATTGGCCATATCCCAGTTCCAGGCGGTGGCTACCCCACCCATCTGATTGCTGGCATCGGTAAAACGGATGGCATCGCCGAGACAAACCTCGTCCTTATCTACTATGAAACTGGCAATGGGCTGATCATGGATCGTATTCAATACAATCATGGTATCCTGCACACAACCGGCGGCAGAAGTAACCTGCAAATTAACATTGAAGGGACCTGTACTCACATAGGTATGCGAAGGATTAGTGGCGGTGGAATTATTCACCAGGCCGCTGGGCGGATCGCCGAAATCCCAGTAATAGGTAAAGTTGCTCTGTGTATTATCCGGTATAGTGGAGGTATTGGTGAATACCGCATTGGCATTGGGCAGACAAACCGAAGCCGGTATGGTAAAATCGGGCCGTGGGATCGGATTGACATGGATACGGGTTACGGCTGCGGTGCTGACACAACCATTGCTGGTGCTGACGGTTAGTTTCACATCATAATCCCCCCATTGTGCATAGATATGGGTAACGGGGTTGCCATTGCTTTGCTGAACTAACGGGGATCCATCCCCGAAATCCCAGGTCCAACCAATAAGTGTGCCTTCGGAACTGGTGGAACTATTGGTAAACGTAAGGGTTCTTTTTTCACAAAGCGGAGAACTGACACTAAACGAAGCTACCGGAGGCGCATAGACATGGATGGTCTGTGTAGTACTATCTGAACAACCACCGGTTGATGAGGTGTACAGGTATTTGATGGTATGTGTGCCGGGTCCTGCTACTGCCGGACTAAATAAACCCGTGGGTGATACACCCGGTCCGCTATAGACAAAACTGCCCGGTACCCCACCCTGTTCGGTAGCCTGGGTGAACTGGTAGGGAACCGCATCGAGACAAATATCCGGAACCGGGGTAAACTGCACACGCGGTGCGGCATTGACTGTAATATTTTTAATAACATCATTCACACAGACTCCGCCGGAATAAGCCCTGTAACGGATACTGAAGACGCGGGTCAGTGGTGCCTGGAAATTCGGGTACAGGTGTTTGTACACTTTTCCGGTAACTGGAAAATCATCAGTATCAAAGACGGTGGGAGCACCGGTATTATCCCAATAGATTTCCACTTTGGTGATATTGCCCGGGAACACAGTGGACGCTTCTACAATCGACACGGAATCATTGGCACAGAGTGTGGCCGGACTGCTCACTGTAAAATTGGCCACCGGGAAACTTCCGATTACATAGAGCTGGGTTTGTACCGTATCCTTACAACCATGACTGCTGGTCGCGATCAGTTCAACCGGATAAGACCCTACTGCTGTATAACTGTGTTGCGGATTTTGCAGTACCGAACTATTATTGACCCCGCTGCCCGGATCACCGAAATTCCATTGCCAGGCAGCAATTACCGAAGGTGCATCAACCAGACTCGTATCATTGAACTGTGCATAGGTATCATTGAGACAAACATCCGGTAAAATAAATCCGGCAGTGGGTTTGGCCCGGATGATAAGCTGGCGGGTAAGTACATTACTCACACAACCTTCATCATTCGTTACGGTCAGGGTAATCGTATAGGTACCTGCTGTGTAAAAAATATGCGTGGGGTATTGTAAGGCCGATGTATTTGCAGATCCGCTTGCCGGATCCCCGAAGTTCCAGTTCCAGCCAGTGAGACTACCGACATTGGGTACCGACTGATCGGTGAAGTCAACCGCAATACCCGGACATTGCGGATTGGAATTGGTGAAGGCCGCGGTGGGTAATGGATGAATAATAATTGTGGCACTGCCAGTCTGCAAATTGCTGCAGGTGGTATTGCTGGCATCGGTGACACTCACCAGTGTATAGACATAAGTACCCGGACTATTCGTCGGTGCGGTTACCGTAGCGGTATTGCCTGTACCTGTTACATTCAGTAAAGGCCCGCCATTGATCCGGTAATAAAAAGTATAAGGCGCAGTACCGGTGGCACCTGTAAATGTCACAACAGGACCTGTTCCGTTTTCGCATTGTTCCGTGGTCCCGCTGATCGAAGCCGTGGGCAATGGATTGATGATAATGGTGGCGGTGCCGGATTGATTTTGTGTACAGGCCGTGCTGGTACCATCCGTTACATTCAGTAAGGTATATACAAATGTGCCGGTTGTGCTAGTAGGTGCAGGTACGGTGACCGTATTACCGGAGGTAGTCGTGACCGTTAGTGCTGGTCCCCCGTTAATGGAATAGGAAAAAGTATAGGGAGCGGTACCAACGGCACCGGTAAAGGTAATGAAGGGCGAGGTTGCATTTTCGCAGACCGTATTGCTGCCGCTGATCGTAGCCGTGGGCAATGGATTAACGGTGACAATGGCCGAACCGGTTTGAGGCTGACTGCAGCTGGCAGGACTGGCATCCTGTACACTGACCAGTGAATAGGTAAAGGTTCCAGGGGTAGCTGTAGGTGCGGAGACGGTAGCTGTATTTCCAGTACTGGTTACCGTTAGCGGGGCGCCTCCATTGATTGTATAGGTAAACGTATAGGGCGCGGTACCAACGGCGCCTGTGAAACTGATCAGCGGGGCGGTTCCGTTCTGGCATACAGTAACAGTACCCGCAACTGTAGCTGTGGGCAAGGGCGATACCGTAACAATATGTGATGTGGTATCGGACAGGCAACCTACATCGGTGGTCAGGGCAAAGCGGGCTGTATATGAACCGGGTGCCGGATAAGTATGTAAAGGATTACTGTTTGTGGAGGTAATCGCATCCCCGAACTCCCAATAGCGGTTGATGATGGGACGGCCTCCGGTATTGTTGTTCTCCGCAAACTGAACCGGGTTGGGAAAACAAACCGGGGCATAGGTAAAATCGGCGACCGGCGGATCAAAGACCTGTAAGGTATAATCAATCTGTTGTTCCCCGCTGCAGCCATCCGGTGTTGGATTATTCGCGATTACCCGGATGGGATAAGCACCCGCGGTGTTGATGGTATAAGGATTGGGCAGTTTGTATTCGTAAAGCTGTTTACCATTTACCACAAACGTATTATCATAGACCGGATTCGGAATCGTTACATCAGTGAAAAGTCCGTTGAACAGCCAGCTGATAGAGGTCGGCTGATAGGGAAAGACCATGGAAAAATAAAAGGGCGAACTTTTACAGGCTGCCGGGAAAGTAACGGTGGCATACTGGTTCTGCACACTGACATACTGATAAAGGTCACGCACATTGGTGCCCGCATTGTAACCATAGGATTCCACATTCCCGTAACCATAGGCAATGGCTACAAAACCACTATCAGAAACAGCCCGGTGAGTGGGATTGATTAATGTAGACGCGGTAACTTCCTCCTGCAGATACGAATAGCCGGTGGTTCCAATGGCCACGGGAGTGGCTGTATATGGAGCGCCATCGATCCGGAGACTGCTCAGTCCGGCAGTACGTATAATAATATTCAGAAAATGTCTTGTTATATTGGTATTGGGCGGAGTCAGGTCATTCCGGGCAGATAATACCGTGATATCATTCAGGGTTTGCTCAATCGGGTTCAGCAGGATCATTTCCGGGTCACTGTTCACGCCATCACAGCTTTGGGTGATCATGTATTGTGCTACACAGATTGGTTTATCGGACGTAATGATCCGGGGCGTATTATTACCGGCCGTATTGATTTCATAATAACTGTTACTGATCAGTGAACCGGCACTCAGGGGTACTCCGTTCACCTGTACCACCGTTGTGGGATCTTTAACCATGATCCGGAAAATATCAAAAGAGCGAAGTATGAACGGGGCGGTGATATAGTATTGTCCCCAGGAAACCAGTGGAAATAGTTGCTGGTAAAGATTATCTCCCGATCCTGCACCTCCGCATCCCATGGTAGTGAAAGTAGAACCGGCAAAAACCGCAATAGGTTTACAGGGCGAACCTGAGCCTGCTACAGATTTAATAAAGGTACCGGTCAGGTCACCCTGGTTCGCCGACTGGTACTGAAACACATCTCCCTTATTCAATGTAACCTGGAATGGGATATTGGCAGGATAGGTATTGTTGGCATCCGCCTGCTTTGGATTTATTTCGACCAGTGTATTATCCTCGGTAGCCACCACGGCAAATTGTGATTTGGAATTATTGCCGGAGACAGAAGGATAACCGGAGACATAGTATTCCCTGCCGAGTACCTTGGTCGGAAGTACTAATGTGGAACCGGATCTGGCCGCATTCAGTATATGGGAATAAACCACGATAGGCGTATCGGCAACTATATGAATGCCTTTATTGGTTCCGATACCGGAGACCTGGGCATTATAGGCCAGCGAATTGGCCGGGGTACTGGAATTGGTCAGTCGTAAAGTGGTGATCTGATTGGCCGTAACGGTAAAAGGCAAAGTGGAACCGTTGACGGATAAAGTACCCGTGGCATTATAGGCTGAAGTGATATAGAGTGCCATCCTGGAATTGGTGGCATCAATATGCCCGGTATAAATCACCCAGAAGTCCTTGCCTTTATTGGAATAGTCCTGTGCAGCGAGATCCATGCTCCCCGCCAGGCAGATAAGAATAATCAGCAGCCTTGTTAGCTTTCTCATAAGTGAACCGTCATTAACCGGCGGGCATGAAACGCCCGGAGGCTTGATTTCCCCAGGATAAGAAGGTTAAAAAGAGGCGAGGTTTAACGACAGGTCAGTTTCTGTTTCAAAAAAATCAACTTATTCATCAATAACATCTCGGACAGGCCTGGCTGTATTTATTGCCCAGCAGGAAGCCGAAAACAATCTCATGTGTACCACTGTTGAAATCGCGGAGAATATTATTATTCGCTGATTTTTCGTACGCGTAACTCACGTTGAAGGTATTGCTGATATTCATCCCCAGCATACCGGAAAATCCGTCCTGGTAACGATAGCTTCCTCCTACCCACAGCTGATCACGGTATTGCAGTTTGAGGTTGGCTTCCGGCTGAAATTGACGGAAAGAACTGCCCTTAATGTATTTCACCATTAAAGAAGGCACGGCATTGACATCATCGGATAAGAGGAAGCGGTAGCCGGCGGTAAGAAACATATGCGGGATCATACGACCCTTGGTGAGAATGGAGGCATTATCATCCACAAAGTTCAGGGTGCTGGGTAATACATTCTGTGCAGACAACCCGATGAAATAATCACGGGAATACAACCAGATACCGGCGGCCATTTGCGGTCTGGTCTTTGTCAGTTGACCGGTGTTCAGTGAACCGTTGGCCGGATCGCTGGGATCACCGTTACCTGAGAAATCCTGTTTGCTTACATCGATCCCTACTTTGGTAATACCGGCAGATAATCCGGCGGAGATATTTGTAGTAGGACTTAAACCCAGGTGATAGGCATAGCTGGCCATGACCGTGGAGAAATTGAAACTACCGGTCCGGTCATTGATAAAAGTAAAGCCGGCACCATGGTGCGGTTCGGCAGCTGTATAATTTTCCCAGTAAGCCTTCCCTCTCGGATTCTCTCCGGGAACCTGAAATGAGGTAGATGACGTGCGGTAATCATCCTTTCCGATCGGACCGTGAATGGTCAGGTACGTGGTCTTCGGTGCACCGTTGAGACCGGTCCACTGATCACGTACCGACATTTTCAGATCGGCATAATTATCAATCCCGGCAATAGCGGGGTTGATGATAAAAGGATTGATGACATACTGGGTATAATGCGGGCGTTGCTGCGCCTGCACCAGTATGGCCATTCCCATGAGCATGAGTAAACTGATAATACGTTTCATAGACTTACCTGATTATGTCAACATAACCGGCCAGTTTCGAGCGGCCGTTTTTCGGATCAATCACATAATAATAGGTTCCCACCGGAACATCCCTGCCGTTGACCTTACCATCCCAGGCGGTGGCATATCCAACAGAATGGAAGACCGGCTGGCCATAACGGTTCACGATATCAATCGTACAGCCAGGATAAGATTCAAGGTACGGAATAACCCAGCGATCATGTACCCCATCCCCGTTCGGACTGAAAATATTTGGTACAGAAGGCGCTTTCAGCACTTTTACAAATACGGCATCACTGGCTGAACAACCCTGCGGGCTGGTAACGGTGAGCGTATAGGTAATATCACTGGTGGGTGAAGCATTCGGGAAAGAGGCGGTGGCATTGTCCAGCCCGGTGGGTGGAGACCACTGATAGGTAACCGGTACGTTGGCATTCAGGGCTGGAGTCAGGGCTACCTGTCCGCCTTCGAGTACAAACTTATCGGGACCTGCATTAACGGCCGGGGTGGTAAAGATATCCAGCACCTGTTCTTTATAGTTACTGCAACCATTGGTTCCGGTATAAGTATAACGGATGGTATACTGACCGGCACCGGCTGATGGTGCAAAGAGTCCGGTGGACGATACGCCATTACCACTAAATACTCCGGCACCCGGCAAGGCATTCAGCAATTGAGCCTGGGTAACCTGGAAGGCCGGCTGAGCGGAACAGGCAAAAGGAATCGGGTCAAACTGTATCGTAGGTGTGGCCAGGACTGTAATGGTTTTGATACTTGTATTCACACAATTAATACCGGAATAAGCCACATACCTCACCTGGTAGGTTCTGGTGAGTGGTGTACCGAATTCAGGATAGGTATGCGTATACACAGCACCCGGAACCGGATTGTCATCGGTTGTTTTATCACCCGGATTGTTCAGATAATCCCAGTAGATTTCCACTTTTACCAATGAACCGAAGTTTACGGTGGATCCGTCTGTTACTGTTACTTCTTTATTACTACAGAGTGCATTCTCATTTTGCACGGTGAAACCGGCTACCGGTACAGATCCGTTTACGGTGAAAGCCTGCTGAATGGTATCGGTACAACCATTGTTGCTGGTTACGATCAGCTGAGCCGTATAAGGTCCTACCACGCTATAGCTATGGGTCGGGTTTTGTAATACAGAGGTATTCGGGTTACCTGCATTAGCATTTGGATCCCCAAAATTCCACTGCCAGCCGGTGATACTTCCGCTTGCAACAGAACTGGTATCAATAAACGGTGCATTCGGGTCAGTCAGACAAACTTCGGGCGAAATAAAGCCGGCCTTCGGTCTGGCATTAATTGAAACGGTGCTGGAAAATACCGGGCTTACACATCCTTTATCTGAAGTAGCTACCAGCGAAACAAGATAGTTACCCGCTGTAGCGTACGTATGGGAGGCGTTCTGGGTACTGGCCGTATTGGCTGCACCACTGGCCGGGTCACCAAAGCTCCATTGCCAGTTATTTAAAGTACCTGCATTGGCCACTGACGCATCATTGAAACTGATGGTACGGGTTTCGCAGGCCGGTAAAGCGAAGTTGAAACCAGCGGTGGGCAACGGATTAACGATTACCGTTGCGGTACCGGTTTGTGCCTGACTACAGGTCACTGAACTGGCATCTTTTACATTCACCAATGTATAAACAAAGGTTCCGGCAGTACCGGTGGGTACCGGAACTGTAAGCGTGTTTCCTGTACTGATGCCAGTCTGATTTGCCCCGCCATTGATTGTATAAGTGAAAGTGTAAGGCGCCGATCCCAGTGCACCGGTGAAGGTGACGTTTGGAGAAGGTGCATTCAGACAAACTTCATTATTTCCGGCAATGGTAGCGGTGGGCAGTTCATTCACGGTTACAACAATCGATCCGGTCACGTTCTGACTGCAACCATTGGCACTTCCTTCTTTTATTGAGAGCAGATTATACACAAAGGAACCGGCCGTTCCCGTAGGTGCAGCCACGTTCACACTATTGCCGGCATTGGCAACAATGGTCTGGGTGGTTCCCCCGTTGATATTATATTCAAACGTGTAAGGCGCTGTTCCGTTGGCCGCCGTAAACGTGATTTGAGGCATCGGAGCATTGCGGCATACCACTACGTTTCCGCTGCTGAATGCGGCGGTGGGAAGTGGTTTCACCACGACTGTTACCGTACCACTTTGTGGCTGTAAGCAACCGGTGATTGCTGTTTCCTGTACTGATTGTAATGTATACGTGAGGGTCCCGCTGGCGGTGGTTGGTACAGCAACAGTAGCCGTATTACCCGTATTGGCAATAGCCACCTGGGTAGGTCCTCCGTTGAGGGAGTAACTGAAATGGAAAGGGGCACTTCCGTTGGCACCGGTGAAGGTCACCGAAGGAGAAGGTGCGTTCAGACAGACGGTGGTATTGCCTACCATGGTAGCTGTAGGAAGCGGTTTTACTACTACGGTACGGGTGGCCACATTATTTACCGTCTGGCAACCCGCCAGTGTACTTACGCGCAGGGTTACAATAAAGGAACCTGATGTAGCATAAATATGTGTAGGGTTCTGCTGATTGGAAACAGGAGTACCATCGCCAAAATCCCAGGTCCAGCCATTGATAATGCTGCCGGCGGCGGTACTGGCATCGGAAAAACCGATCAGGCTGCCGATACATACTTCAGGTAATGAATTGAAGGCTGCTACCGGTTCCGCATACACGGAATTGAGTTGTTGCGATTTTGTTTCGGTACATCCTTTATCGGAGGTAACGGTCAGACTAACGGTGTAAGGTCCCGGGGCACTGTAATTGTGCAGTGGATTCTGAAGGGCGGAAGTTCCTGCATCCCCGAAATTCCAGTTCCAGGCGGTAACGGATCCCCCACCAGGAACAGTGGACAGGTCGTTGAACTGAGCTGCTCCTACCGGTAAACAGGCTACAGGCAGATTGAAGTCAGCCACAGGATTGGGGTTGATCGTTACCGGCAGACTGAATAACAGGCTCTGGCATCCGGCCGTTGTTACCACACGGAGGGTTACGGTATATGTACCGGGTGTGGCAAAACGATGCGTTTCGTTAGTACTGCTGTTGCGGATCACCACGGGTGAGCCATCCCCAAAGTCCCAGGTCCATTGTGACAAAGAACCACCACCTGATGGAGCAGAGAGGTCAGTGAATGTGATATCACGGTCCGGGCAGTTGGGTGATGAAACGCTGAACTGAGCTACTGGCGGGTTATTAATAGTCACCAGTTTTATAGCGGTATCACTCCGGCAGCCAATATCGGTTACGAGGGCATATTTAACTGTAAAAGCACCGGGTGCACCGTAAGTATGAGACGGGTTATTTGCTGTGGACGTAGTGGCATCGCCAAAATTCCAATAGCGGGATAAAACGGGACGGCTGTCGGTGTTGGAATTATCTGTGAATAAAACAGGGTTGCTGATACAACCGTCTGTAGCAAAATTGAAATCTGCTGTAGGTGTGTTATAAACCTGGAAATCAAAGTCAATCTCCTGGACTCCGCCGCAACCATCCGCTGTCGGGTTGGTGGCGATCACTTTGATCGGATATGTACCGATGGTTGAAATGGTATAGGGCGTAGCTAATTTATAAACATAAAGTGTTTTACCATTTACCACGGTGGTGGATGTGGGTACCGGGGCGTTGATAGTTACGTCGGTCAGTCCCAAAGCATTCAGCGCCGGGCCGAAAATCCATTGTAAAGAAGTCGGCTGGTACGGGAAGGTCATGGAAAAATAGAATGTGGTATTCCGGCAAGTGGCGGGGATGTTAACTGTTACATCCTGGTTCTCTACCGACATATACTGATAAATATCCTTCACATTGGTGCCGGCAGAATAGCCATATGTCTCAGCACTTCCATACCCGTATGCGATTGCATTAAAACCGGAATCTGAATAAATGGTATGGTTCCCCTGGGCGACACCTGCCATATACAGGTAAGCAAACCCCGGATCGGAAGGATGGGGAATCCAGTTGGTTACCGGAATGGGTGCCCCATCCAGGCGGAAAGAAGATTGCCCGGTCCCGCCCACCCTCATCACGGCATGGATATTATGTTGCTGGGGGCCGGATACAGTTAAAGGAGAATTAACCAGGGTTACTTTGTTAATATTTTGTTCTACCGGATTCAGGATAATCATATCCGGGTCAAATGGACTGGCATTCCCGCCAAATCCGGAAGGACAGTTCTGGGAGGTAAAGTACTGGGCTACTGAAATCAGGGTATCTGATTCGATAATATTGGGGGTACTGTTAAAGAATTCGTAGTAATTATTAAAAAATGAAGTGGCGGGGATCAGGGTACCGTTGACATAAACATTGGCAGTGGGTGCGCAACGTTGAACCCGGTAATAGTTCCAGGGCTTATTAACACTGGGAGCTGTGACATATTTACGGCCCCAGGAAGCGACCGGATAAAGTTGCTGATAAAGGTTATCCGAGCTACCCGCATTACAACCGGGAGTTGAGATTGATAATTTTCCACTGCCGGAGAAAACGGCAATGCGTTTACACCCGCCTGATGCTGATGCTACGGATTGAACATGGGTACCGGTCAGATCGATTCCGCTGGCCCCCTGGGTGGTACCCAGGACCTGGTAGACCTGACCTTTATTCAGGGTAATGGTATAGGTATTGTTGGCTGACCAGCCACCGACAGTGTTACCGGTGGGGGTTATTTCAACACTGGTATTATCTTCCACCCCCACGATAGTAATAAATGAATTGGAATTACTCTCATTGGAAATCTGGGTGAAGCTGGTGGAGTAATACTCCTTACCCAGTACATTCAGGGGCAGACAAAGGGTGGCGGCACTGGCCTGGCTACGGGTAATAAAAGAATAGACGACGACCGGCTTGGCGGCAGTCACCCGGATTGCCCGTCCGTTAAATGTTCCATCCCCATTAATAAAGTAGGTGTTCGGAATTACGACCGGCACTACCTGGTTGGCATTGATCGTTCCGGCAGACAGGGTCGTTACCCCGAAAATCTCCACCGAATAGGTCGTCGTAACATCGGATGTGATGTACAGCGTCATGGTTGGGTTGTTACCATTCATACCGACGTGGTAACTATAGGCCAGCCAGAATTCCTTGCCTTTGTTAGAAAAGTCCTGGGAATAGGATGCACTGCTCCAAATTGAAGCCAGTAATAATAGGGTACTTAATCTTAGTAGTTTTCTCATTAGTCCAATATCCAAAAGTGTAAAAAACCGTGGGCTAATTTACTCGGAAGATTCCGTAATACATAGCTTTTTGCGAACTAATTCTTCAAATTTATACGCTTTCAGCTTTCACGTAGATGTACGATAATGAACGACTTATGCGGATTTTTCGTAACCTGATAGCGCTCGTAAAAGTACGGGGTTGAGGAAATGAATCAATTGAACCGCAGAGGACACGGAGAACGCAGAGACAGATGGTAAAATTTATAACTATATATTTTTACTGGATAATTATATTTAGATAGTGTTTGTAATAATCTATAAACCATTATTTTATTATTAAAAAATTATTATTTATACGCAATTTCCTGAAACTACCTGAATGTCGCCACAAATACACAATTTTTATTGCTATTTTAATTTAATAAATATTTTTTATTATTTGATTATCATTTTATTACAATTATTGATTTTAAATAAAATAGTTAGTAGATTTTATTTTTAATAAATTATTAGAAATGCTAAACATATTGGAGCTGTGGTTTTCCCGGTTTTCAGTTTTAACGCTTCTGAAACCACCTCCTTTCCTATTTTGCAGTCAAATAGTGATGATGATAAAACAATCCCTCCTTCTGCCCTTCCTGGTTCTTTTGCTGGTTGGTTTTGGTTCCTGCCGGTCTTTTAAGGAACCGGAACTGAGAGCCATTGAAAATGTAAAAGCCCCTTCGCTGGGGTTCAAAAATGCCGTCGTGACCCTGGATCTGCATTTTTACAATCCGAATAAATCGAAGGTCCGGTTCAAACACGCGTCCGGGGAAGCCTGGGTGGATGGACAGAAACTGGGCAATTTTTCCGTGGATTCAAGTATGACCATACCCTCCCGGGCCGATTTCTGGCTGCCGGTCAAACTGGAAATGGAGATGAAAGATGCGCTCCGGCATGCCAGCCTGCTCCTTTCAAAGGAACCTATTTACCTGAAAATTGATGGAAAAGCGAGATTGGGAAAGGCCGGTATATTTTTCAACTACCCGATAAAATATGAGGGGAAACAGGATATCAGTAAGCTGAAGATGTAAGGAGCTAGAAGCGAGAAACTAGAAGCTAGAAGGGAACAGCCAGATACCGTAAAACGAGTAACGGTTCAGGATTTTAGATACCGCCTCCTAAGAAGGGGCTGTTGACTACAAACTACTAACTACCGACTCCCGACTAATTTGAAGGGGCTGTTGACTACAAACTACTAACTACCGACTACTATCTAAAGCTGAGGTGGTGCTTTCGGCTTCGGATGCCCGCCCCCGTCAGCAAACTTTTTACAGGTTTTGGGCAAGCGGTCATAGGCATCTTCGGCGGCGGGTACATCGTCGGCATCATAGCCACAGTTCGCAATCGCCGTTTTGATTTGTTCGATATCGGTCCGGTCGGTCACATATTTTACCCGGGTTTCACCTTTGCGGAAGTTGACATTGGTCTCCAACACTCCATCATACCTTTTGAGATAGGCTTCAATCCGCTCTTTACACTGCTGACAAAGGGCGTTGGGAGTTTTTATGGTAGCGGTCAGCACCGGTTTGGTCTGTGCCTGGCTGGCCAGGTTAAGGCCAAGCAGAGCAATAAGGGTAAAAAGGATTTTCTTCATCTGACTTATGAATTAGTGTTTACTGGTACTAATTTACAAATTCCCTGTCCAGGTGGACGGACTCTCCCTCCATTTTAACAAAACTTCTTCCTGTTCCGGACTCACGATCCCCTTTTTCACAGCCAGTTCAATCAGGGATGGATAATCCGTCAGGGACTGATAGGGCAATGACGCGGCTTCAAATGCTTCGGTTGCAGCCGGGAAGCCATAGGTAAAGATGGACACCATCCCCACCACCTCCAGTCCCTGGGCTTTGAGCACATCCACTACCTGGAGACTGCTCTTGCCGGTTGAGACCAGGTCTTCGACCACCACGGTCTTTTGCCCTTTTTCATAAAACCCTTCGATCTGGTTGCCCAGTCCGTGCTCCTTGGGTTTGGGTCGTACATAGATATAGGGCAATTTGAGCTGATCAGCCGCCATGGCCCCCCAGGCGATACCCGCGGTGGCCACCCCGGCCAGTAATTCGGCATCCGGGAATTTCTCGAAAATCACATTGCACATTTCGGACTTGATATAATCCCGGATAAAGGGGAAGGAAAGGATTTTCCGGTTATCACAATAGATCGGGCTTTTCCAGCCACTGGCCCAGGTAAAGGGTTGTTCGGGATTTAACCTAACTGCACTAACTTGAAGCAGTTTTTCGGCTACCGCTTTTGCATCTGTCATGCAGCGAAGATAAAATGAACCCCGCACTATGTATATAAAAATTTATTTCAATGACAAGCCCCTCTTCCTCTGTGATGCAGTGGAGGAGATCATCGAGCCTTACGTACATCACGATGATGCTGTTTTTATTGACGAACTCGACGCGCATACCGTGAAGACCATGCTCCACGAAATGCAACAGGAAAAAGTACATGCAGGTGTGTTTCTCCATCCTGATCTGGAGGAATTAAAAAAAGCATTTTTTAAAAAATTTGTCATGATCCAGGCGGCTGGTGGTCTGGTAGAAAATGAAAACGGGGAATGGCTGCTGATCTACCGCCGGGGAAAATGGGACCTGCCTAAGGGCAAGCTGGACAAAGGAGAAAAACTGGATGCATGTGCCGTGCGGGAAGTGGAAGAAGAAACCGGGTTGAAAAAGGTCAAGCTACTCCAACCGCTTTGTTTGACCTGGCATACCTATTATGAAGGGACAAAATTTATCCTCAAAGAATCGCATTGGTATAAAATGAAAGTGAGCGGCAGCCAAACCCTGGTGCCCCAAACCGAAGAAGATATCCTGGAAGTAAAATGGGTAAAACCAACAGGTATTGACGAATACCTGGGATTAAGTTTTCCTTCAG
>CAUJFR010000046.1 GCA_963169885.1 Bacteroidota bacterium | reverse complement strand
CTTGCCCACTATGATCAGCAAGGCAAAAATCTTTGTGGTGGATGCGGGAAAAATCATTATGATCATCAGCCTGGTGCTCTGGGCCCTGAGTTCTTTTGGTCCGGGCAATACCATGCAGGAAATCACCGCTAAATATGAACAGCTGAAATTACAACCCGGGGCTGATGCCGCCTTGCTGGATAAAGCGTATCATACCGAAAAGCTGGAAAGCTCCTTTGCCGGCATTATCGGAAAATCCATTGAACCTGCCATTACACCGCTGGGTTATGACTGGAAAATCGGAATTGCCCTCGTTACTTCTTTCGCCGCCCGTGAAGTATTTGTAGGAACCATGGCCACCTTATATAGTGTGGGGGATACCGATGATGATGGATTATTACTCAAGGAAAAAATGAAAGCGGCGGTACGTCCCGACGGCACGCCGGTCTTTACCCTGGCCAGCGGTTTGTCACTCCTGATCTTTTATGTATTTGCGATGCAATGTATGAGTACCCTCGCTGTAGTGAAAAGGGAAACCCGCAGCTGGAAGTGGCCTGCGATCCAACTGGTCTATATGACGGGACTGGCCTATTTACTGAGTTTGCTGGTGTATCAGTTATTGAAGTGATTTTCTACCTTCCTTATTTATTATAGTACTCCCACAAATAAGTGGCAATTTTCCGGGCCATGGTCCAGGCCTCGTTCTCCCGGTTCCAGCTTGTGTCTTTATTATTCTTCGTGAAAATGCAGAATACAAACGGATTCCCTGGTACATTCACGATCATCGCTTCGCTGCGGGAAGCGTTCACACATCCGTTTTTACTGAAGACTTCAATCGTCGGCGGAAAAACAGAAATCGCTTCTTCTTCATCCCAGAAATTTCTTCCCAGTAAACGAAGCATGCGTTCACTGCTTGTTTTTGAAAATACCTCATACCGGTAGATCTTTTCGAAGAGCATGCCCATTTCACGGGGCGTGGTTTGTCCCCAGCCATATTGACCCCGGTTGGCTTCTCGTCCGGGTGTGCGGGAGTTGACGCGGGTGTCCTTGAAACCCAAACTATCCAGGATGGTATTGATCCGGGTGCCGGTGCCGGCCAGGCTTTGCAGCCAGAGACTGGCGGTATTGTCACTGGTGGTCAGCATCAGCATCAATACTTTTTTCAGGGCGATCTTTTCACCGGATTTGAATGAACCCAGGATATCGGACCCTTCATACAGGAGAGAATCTTTATAAGTAAGCAGTGAATCATAAGCAAGCTCTCCTTTATTCATGCGGTCGGCAATGCCCAGCAGGATTGGCACTTTTACAATACTCGCGGTGGGAAAAACCGAATCCGCATGGATCATTGCAATTTTCCCGGTACGCAGGTTTTTGACATAAATACCGATGTCACCCTGAAAGCCACTCACCATCGACTGAATCGTGGTTTGTAATTTTTTATCCGTTCTCTGTGCCTGCGTGTTTATTACGGCAATCAGGAACAATACGCTGCTTACAATTAATTGCCTCATGATCAGAATGCTTTTTTAGGCGGTGTGGCTGCTGATTGCAAGTAATCAAATACCAGGTGACAAAAGGCTTTTACCCCGGTTTTCATTCCGCTTTCATCCAATACGAAATCGGGTGTGTGATGCGGAAAAGCCGTTTTGGGGTCCTTGCCTTTTTCCATACCACCTATGAAAAAGAAAATAGAGGGCACTTTCTCTGCAAAGAAAGAAAAATCCTCCGCCCCGGTCACGGCTTCGGTTTCGATCACATTTTCTTCCCCGGCTGCTTTAATAAAACTCGGAACCATTTTTTTGGTAAGAGTCGGGTCGTTATAGGTAACAAGTGTTTTTTTATCAATGGACGTCTCTGCTGTTGCGCCGGATGCCTCTGCTATTTTGGAAGCGGTCAGTGCAATTTTTTCATGAATGATCCGCTGCATACCAGTATCGAGCGTACGGATAGTGCCCAGCATGGTCACATCCTCGGGGATAATATTGGAACGGACACCACCATTGATCACACTCACTGAAATCACCGCTGGATTTTTGGTCAGTTCAGTCTGACGGCTTACGATCGTCTGAAGACCGTTGATGATCTGTGCCGATACCACTACGGGGTCGATGCCTGCCCAGGGCTGAGAGCCGTGAGTCTGTTTTCCCTTTACTTTTATCTTGAACCAGTCGGAAGCGGCCATGATACCACCCACCCGGTATTTGATCTTACCCACTTCAGTCTGTGAGTTGATATGCAGACCAAACATGACATCCACATGCGGGTTTTCCAGCACACCGTCTTTGATCATCAGGGGAGCACCGCCTTCTTCACCTTCGGGAGGTCCTTCTTCAGCAGGTTGGAAAACGAATTTGATGGTTCCCGCAAGATCTTTTTTCATACCGGCCAGTATTTCGGCCACGCCCATTAATATAGATACGTGTGTATCATGACCACAGGCGTGCATGACCCCAACGGCTTGTCCGTTATAGGTCGATTTTACTTTGGAAGCAAAGGGCAGATCAACCCTTTCCACTACCGGAAGTCCATCCATATCCGCCCTTAGCCCGATGCAGGGACCAGGTTTGGCTCCCTTAAGTACACCCACCACACCGGTCTTTCCCACGCCTTCTGTTACTTCAAGACCCAATGCCCGAAGATGGTCCGCAATAATCTTTGCCGTGCGTACTTCACTATTGCCCAGTTCCGGATGTTCGTGCAGATCCCTGCGCCAGGTAATGGTTTTGGATTCAATTTTGTCGGCAGCCGCATTGATCTTTGCAGTCAGATCGGTTGTCCCTTTTTGGGCAGGAAGTATAAAAGGGGAAAACAACAGGAGCGTAAGCAGTTTTTGTTTCATCAGGACATCTTATTAATTAAGTATTGAATTTAGTATAATTCCGCGCCATTTGTATGATCAGCTCTTGCTTGGGTTAATTTTTTTATATTTAATCCGCAATGCTGTTACGCCATCTGCCATTTTTAAGGGCTGTTTTTTTTCATAGTGTTTCTGCTTTTGGCGGA
>CAUJFR010000045.1 GCA_963169885.1 Bacteroidota bacterium | reverse complement strand
CACCAGTTCAGCCAGCGCTTTATCATCCGGTGTTTCCTTTAATTGTTTGCCCTTGGCAGCCAGGATGCCTTTCAGTACCATGCTGTTGATAAAGGGATCGGTCTGGCTGCGGAAATTTTCCGGCACTTGTTCGCGGAACTTAACCACTTCATCCACACCCCATTTGATCTTTTCTGTGTTTTTAATGGCTGAGAGATAAGTTGCAAGTCCGTTCAGCGCTTCGAATTTGCCCTGGCTCAAGGGCATACCGGCGAAATCACCAATGATTTTATCGGCCATACTTTCATCACCTGATTTCAAAATCTCATTCATTACTACCGATTGCAAAGCGCCTTTCATTGGGGTTCCGGACAGCTTTTTTACAATCGGAACGGCAGCTTCCGGGTCCACACTGATCAGAGCATTCAAGGCATTGCCGGCAACACTATAAGAAGAGTCATTTACAGCTGCTTTGAATAAGTCAGCATATTCTTTCTTGCCAAACTCTGCCAGCCGGTCAATAGCGGTTGCTTTTACCGTGGCTGCTTTATCATTTTTAGCCAGATCCGCTAATACCGGCTCTGCCATTTTTTTCACGGCTTCTTTCTTCAGGTCCAGTTTACTGATCGTAAATCCGCGAAGACCTTTATAAGGGTCATTCAGCGCGGTTTTCAGCAGATCAACAGCTTTTGGGTCTGTCTGGTTCTTTGCAGCAAAGTCAATGGCTTCCCGGCGATCCATATATTTTCCTGCATATTTATACTGGTGAATATAATTATCCAGGGTCTTGGCGTCTTTCTTTACCCATAACATCACTTTATCGCCATCCACATTGATCAGTTCCGGGCGGGTCTTGTATGGGATGCTGAATGTATCGGTCGCATTTTTTGACCATACATTATAACGGGTTTTCTCCGCACCGGAATACACATCAATCGCAAACGGGAGGGTGAAGAGTCTGGTTTTCAGGGTTTGCTTTACGATTATGTTGGCAATACCCGTGGTATCGTTGTATTGGTAACTGATATCCACCTGGGGATGTCCGCTGTTGAAATACCACTGGTTAAAGAACCAGTTCAGGTCACGCCCGGTTACTTCTTCAAAGGCCAGTCGTAATTGGTGCGCTTCGGCCGATTTGAATTTATTCGTCGTCAGGTAATTGTTCAGGGATTTAAAAAAAGCGCTGTCACCTACAAACGTGCGCAGCATATGCAGGATACGTCCACCTTTCTGGTAGCTCACAGCATCAAACATATCTTCCCGGTCTTTATAATGAAAACGGACCAGGTCTTTTTTATCACTGCCACTCATCAGGTAGCCCTGCATGCCCTGGTAATTTTCAGCATCGCCGGCATCTTTTCCATATTTATATTCATCCCACAGGGTCTGACTGTAATCCGCAAAGGATTCGTTGACGGTCAGGTTGCTCCAGCTTTCTGCGGTTACATAGTCGCCGAACCACTGGTGAAAAAGCTCGTGCGCAATTGTTCCTTCCCAGTTATTGCCATCCACCAGTTCCCGGGCATCCTGCTGAGCACTTTCCTGGTGAATGGTGGCGGTGGTATTTTCCATAGCACCTGCCACATAATCACGTCCGGTGATCTGGGAATATTTAATCCAGGGAAAATCCACGCCGGTAATTTTTGAAAAGAAGCTCATCATTTCCGGGGTGTTACCAAAGATTTTCTTTGCTACGGAGGCATATTCCTTTTCCACATAGTAATTTACTTCCTTGCCTCTCCAGCTGTCTTTTATTACCGCGTAATCACCCACTCCGAGGAAGAACAGGTAAGGGGAGTGAGGCAGGTCCATTTTCCAGTAATCGCTCCGGGTGCCGTCGGCATTTTTCTTTTGTGACATCAGTTTACCATTACTCAGGGTCACGTATTTGTTGTCTACGGTTACTGTTAGTTCCTGGGTGGTTTTTTGCTGGGTTTTATCAATCGTAGGGAACCAGGCGGAACTGGATTCGGTTTCACCCTGTGTCCAGATCTGGGTGGGTTTGTTTTTGTCTTCTCCTTTGGGATTGATAAAGTACATGCCTTTGATACCGAGCATGGCGCCCTTGGCATACTTTTCTTCAAACTCATCCGGCTTGGCCGTGTACTCTATATATACTGTATAGGATTCACTGGCTTTATAGGTTTTATCCAGCCTGATTTTCAACTGCCAGTCATCATAGGTATATTTTAACGGCAATTGTTTTGTGCCTTTTACAAGCGTGATTTTCTTTATTTCCATTCCTTTTGCATCGAGGGTGAGCGAGTCGGTGGCGTAGAAATGGGGCTTCAGGGTGATCCATGCTTTTCCATAAAGCCATGATTTGCCGAAATCCGGCTTTACTTCAAGTTTGGTATGCACCAGGTTATTGATCCGGGTGGCCGTTTCCCGGTATTCTTTTTTCCAGGAAGTGTCTGCTGCCGGTTTGGTTTGTGCCATCAAGCCAAAACCTGCCAGGAGAAAAGAAACGGAAAGCAATACTTTCTTCATAAATAATAGTTGAATTTAGGCGGCAAAATTAGGTGATT
>CAUJFR010000044.1 GCA_963169885.1 Bacteroidota bacterium | reverse complement strand
ACAGCAATGGCCGGCTTCCATCAGCATAGGTAGTCCGGTGGACCTGCTCTACCTGACAGACAAGCAACTGGAATTTGATGAGTTTACAAGAACGCTTAGTTTTATTCTACAACAAAAGCCCGTTTTGCGGGAGTGGCTGGCAGAAAAACCTGAGCGGGTATTGGAGTTTAAAGAAGAATGGCCGGGGCTGTTTGCTGTAGTTGATTTTTTACTGGCCAATGAAGTAAGTGACTATTATCTGCGGAATATACCCGTACCGGTACACACCAAGTTTATTGAAACCTACAAGACCATTATCTGGTCCATACTTTCATTTATCAACCCGGAGCGGTTCTCCATCGACGGACAATCCTTCGAACAGGCAATTGGTTTTATACCGAAGCCCTATTTATTTACGCTGCGCTGGCTCGATAAGTCGATGGCAGAAGCGCATACCAACGGGATTGCCGTAATGGGTCTTGCGGTAGAAGACCTACGGCAACTCAACTGGCCCCCCCGCGAAATATGGGTGGTAGAAAATGAGACGGCTTTGTATATGTTACCCGCTACAGCGGGCGGCTTAGCCATCTGGTCGAGGGGAAAAGCATTGTCCCTGCTTTCGGATATACCCCTGTTCTCCAGTACTGCTTTGTATTACTGGGGCGATCTGGATGAGGATGGATTTGCCATGCTCAATGATTTCCGCGGCCTGTACCCGCATGTGAAGAGCCGGTTTATGGATATTGCCTGTATCAATACTCACTTACCCTATCTGGATATCCAGCCCAGGATCTACAGAACCGATAAGCTGGACCGGTTATCGAGAGAAGAACACGAGGCTTATGATTTGCTGGTACAGAAGAATGGGAGATTGGAGCAGGAGAAGCTGTTGCAGAGTTATGTGAATGGGTGATTAACCTTAATACCGTCTTTATTTTTGCCAATAGACCCCACCTCGATATACAGTTCTTAATCACTATCCCCCTGATTTTGAATACTTACCTGATTTAACCTCTTGGGTGAACAGTTCTTCGTTTACCCCATACCGTGTTAATCACGCACAAAACCCGTGAAATCACCCCCCGTCTCTCTTTAAACAAAAATCATTTTTACAGCAGCTGCAGAAAACCAGTTCCGGCTGAACCGGATGCTGCACAACAGACATATTCGTAATACACATTGATATACCAAAACCAAATCAACATGAAAAGGCAAATCCTTTTACTGCTTTTTATCCTGGTGGCGCTGATTGGGAAATCACAGCAGACCATCCTGTTCAATACAGGAACCGGACAAATTTCAAAAAGCAAAAACTTCAGCAGGAACAGCGATTCTGTATATAATCGTATTGTTATTACACTGCCGGATACCGGTTTCGAAAAAGTATGGATCCGGGTTAATAATCTCGACTTCGGGTTTACTAACAAAACCAAACCTCGTCCGAAAAATTTTATTCCTCTTTACGCTCAGGATATCGCTAACGGGCAGGTTGTATTAAAGTTTAAAGGAAAGCAACTGCTGGCAATCGGTGACCGGGTGTCACCCAACCTGGATCCTGTTTTAAAAGGGAAAGACACCGTTTCATTGTGGTTCACGTTGGATAGCATTAAACGGAAAGCCGATATGGATGATGTACTCTCTTTTTATAAGGAGGAAGAAACGGAGCAACCTGCAACTAAACCAGCTGAAAAAGCCTATTACACATCAAAGTACTGTCAGATTGCTTTAACTGACACAACACTCTCACCTCTTCCCAATCTGAGTTTCCGTTGCAAGCCAGTATCCAAAAAGGATGAGTGCTTTTGCGCCCTTGCGGTATCAGACCCATACAATAAAATCTACCAGCCACCCTGTTATGATGTAAAGGGAAACGCAGTCTCCGCAACCAACCATATTCTGATCGATACCCGGGAAAAAATGGAATCGCTTTATAAATACAGTTTGTATAAACTGGAGAGCAAAAAGCACGACTGTGCTGAAAAAGGCAAAGGACGCTATGAGGTAAATATAAAGTATAAAAAGATGAATCTGCAGGAAGGCACACTGGTACCAATCTCGGTTATTGCCCATAAAGATTCAATTATTGTATTTGACTCCAACTATGTAAACTATTTTCTGGAAGATGCAAAAGTTGTTGACTCTGTTTATTCGGAAGCAGGAAAAAAAGTGATTCAAAGTACAGATTCCACAAAAAAGTTAGGTGTTCAGTCAATGGGAAGCCTGAAGTTGCTCCATGGAACAGTAAGTCTCAGGGATGATCTTATGGCGTTTAATAAGGAATTTGAAAAGGCCAGCTTTTTAAAAACATATTACATAGAACAATTGATTTGTCTGCAGCAAAAAGTAGCGGAATTCTACAGTTTGACTTTTATTCCTGCTACTGGTCATGAACTGGCTACCGCCATTGACAACTCGATTACTCCGGAGGATGCCAGAAAGTATGCCCGGTTTCTCTGTACAATTCTGGGAATCGTTGCCCAGCAATATGACATGGCGTTGAAACACCAGGCAAACTATCGTATCTACACCAAATACTTCCAGGTTCCCAATGCTGATGAAATCACGTTTAAAGCACGGACGAAAAATGGCACTGAGCTCTTTAATCAGAAGTTTTTGATAAAAGGAGGCTGGAAAATCGATTTCAGTACCGGCGTATTTGTCACAGGACTTAACAGCAGTGAGTATATACAGGTTTCGGGTCGTTTCGCCTACAGGGATTCACTGACTGGTCCATTAAAAGACACTACCGCAAACCTTCTTTCTGCCAACAAAGGCAAACTGAATTTCAGTACCGGCTTCCTCGTTCATTTATACAAAAGGTCCGGCAACTATTTCAACTGGGGTGCGGTAACCGGAATTACAATCAATGACGATGATTTTAAGATGTTATTTGGTGGATCAGCGATGTTCCGGATGGGCAATGGACGACTTTCTTTTATAGCCGGAGGCGCGGTTGGAAAGCAAAAGCAGCTGGATGCCAATCAGCAGCAATATAATATCAAATCAGCTGATCTTACTTCCAACAATATCTATATACAGAATGATATTAACAACCGGCTGCCACGGTTTTTTGCTGAAACAAATATCCAAACCTACGATAAACTCAAGCTCAGCTGGTTTGCCGGCATCACTTACAATTTTGCGGGTTTAAACCTGAGCAAGTAAAAAGCAAGTCATTTTTATTTTATCATTAAAACATAAAGTATGTCACGTAACATTATTTCTAAAAGCCAGATCGGGCTTCAGGTCAATCAGACCACCAATCAAAAAGATGAGTACATTTCAAAGATCATCAAATTAGTCCCGGCCGAAATCATCAGCGTATACCTTGCGGTGTTTAACCTGATCGAGAGCACGGGCAACGAGGCGGGCAACAGGAACCTGCAATGGATCGTTTTCCTGCTGATTGCGGCGATCACGCCGTTCTATCTGAAGAAGATCGGCAGGGTCACGGGTACCTGGCAGATTCTGTTCTGTACCTTTTCATTTGTGGTATGGGTGCTTTCCATGGGTGGGCCGTTGAAGGATGTGTTGATCGGCGGGTTTACCATACAATTTTTAGGGGCGGTATTCCTTCCGATTTATACCCTGATTATTCCCATCGTATATGACCAGACTCAGGCTTAATTTAATTCACAAAAAAATTATTTGCTATGTATCATTCACAGGAAGTTTTATTAACCAGCAAAGAAAAACCCCGTTTTACCGGCAGAAAACTTGTAATGCTTAATCCAGAAGTATCCCTGAAAAGATTATCCCATCAGGCAAAGGTTGCCTCATTGAAGCTGGCAAATTTCAGCGACTATAACAGCCCGGACGCTGATTTCAGTAAGGCATTTGAAGAAGCAGACGGAATTGTTTTTGAAAAGCTTGGAATAGCAGTTATCAATGAGAACCGTGACCGGCAGGTGTCCATGTTGACGGCGTCCACTGCCACTAACAATTCTTTTCTTTACTCGGAGCCGGAGCGCTATATGTATGCGATGAAAGATCAATTTGAAGAGTTCCTTACCGGCTATAAATCGGCCGTGGATGATTTATATAACCGATTGGTAAATAACGGGAAGGAAAAGGAGCTTGTGTTAACAAAACAGAATGATGCCAACAATACCTGGGGGATCCATGTGACCCAGGTACCGACATCCCGCTATACCGGCAAAGGCATACGGCTGGCGATTCTGGATACCGGCCTGAAGTTGTCACACCCTGATTTTGCCGGACGCATTGTTCAATCCAGCAGTTTTATAGGAGGAGAGACGGAAGATGAACAGAATGGCCATGGCACACATTGTGCAGGAATTTCTGCCGGGGATATCAACCGAGGTACAGGATTGCGCTATGGTGTGGCAAAGGATGCGGAGATCTATATCGGCAAAGTATTGTCCAATGCCGGTGAGGGTACCGACAACAGTATCATCGCCGGACTGGAGTGGGCCATGATGAACAAGTGTGGGGTCATTTCTATGTCGTTTGGTGCCGCGGTAGATCCCGGGGAGACTTATTCCAGAATCTATGATGACCTGGCTAAAAAAGCACTGAAGGAGGGTTCGTTAATCATCGCAGCAGCCGGGAATGACAGCAAGCGTCACCTCGGTCATGTTGCGCCGGTGATACGACCGGCAAACTGTCCTTCGATCATGGCCGTAGCTGCGTTGGACAAATCGATGAATGTAGCTTCTTTTTCCTGTGGTGGCATTAATGGAGATGGCGGGCAGGTAGATATTGCCGCACCTGGTGTGGATGTATACAGTTCCTGGATTTCGCCGGAAAACTACAATACCATTTCCGGTACCAGTATGGCCACTCCGTATGTGGCTGGCATTGCTGCTATGTTATGGGAAGCCAATCCCGGGGCCAGTGCGTCAGAAATCTGGATGTTGCTGACACAATCAGCGAAGCGCCTGACATTGAATGTTTCGGATGTAGGTGCCGGCCTGGTGCAGGCGCCACAATAAGAGGCGTACTGATTTTTTGTATATTTATAGAGAAAAATCGGTTGAATATGAAGGGGGAGCAGTTACATTTTATAGCATCTGTGGAAGAAGACCGGGTAAATGATATCCGCTCAATCGCCGCCAAGCTCGAGGCAATGGGTTGTGCTATTGAAAGCGTGTTTGCCTTTTCCGGCATCATCACCGGTTCAACGATCAAAAAACTCTCTTTAAAGCAATTAAAAATCGACGGGATCAAACATGTGGAGAAGGCGAAGGAGGTGAGGGCGATTTAATAGTTAAAAAAAGTTATATAAACAGCGGTTCTTGCTATGCGAGAAACGCTTTTGTATATAAGGCAACAAAAACAAAATGTTTATTCCAACAAATTATTCAAACCCGGAATTTTCCAAATTTAATACCTGATCTGCAAAATCAAAACAATGATACCGGTTATACACACAACCTCCTTTTCTCATTAGACGAAGATTAAATTCTTTGATGGCATCCGATACCGGTGGATGGTATAGAAAATCCTCAAAAACCTGAATTGAGATTACTGCATTTATTTGATCCGAGCCGCCCTTTTCATAAACAAGATCAGTAAATTCAAGTGTGGGAAACAAGTTTTTTAATTCCTCAACTGAAGTCCGCTCCATAAGTTTTGACTTGCACATAAAAAGGCTTACAGTTAAATCGCGCAATTTTCTACCATCGTAGGAATAACTGTATTCTGTTATATTCAATGTTTCCTGCCAAAAGATATTGACACGGCAAAGGGCCATACTATTGTTTACTTTTGTCAGACACGTTAAGCTCCAGAAAGAATATTCAGTTGTTCTTGGAAAGGGGAGTGTATAAAGGATATACTGTTGTATTACATTTCTTATCGGCTCATAGTAGATAGATGTCCTTAAAGCCTGAAAGCGTTCAGTATATTTCTTCCTTAGTTCCGGGTAATCAAACCGGGGCGTTAACAGACTATCCTTATCCAGTTTATACTGTAGCCATTTATCCTGGTCTTCACGTGAGATAACCAGGTCTAAATCAGATTGTCCCGGAAAAATACTAACCAACGAAATATTCCTGAGGGATTTATTTTGCTTTTCCAGATGCGAAATCATTTCTTTTTCCACACGGTTCAGATCGGCAGGGGCGGCTTCGCAAAAGCTGACATAGTCAATATCAAGGTGTTTTTTCCGGTGAGACGAATATCGGTTGACAACGTTTTTTGCCTGGCCCACATAATACTCTCCATTAATAAAATGAAGTATATATATGCCACAAACACCAGCATCCTTGAATAGCTCTTTTATGGAATTGCGTGCACGTACATAATGGCATACAGAGAATCCTGACCCGATGAAACTTTCAACAATCACATTCTTGTGTTTTATTCCGGAGCTACCTGGGTGGCATCCAGCAATTTCCATTTTAAGGAATATTCTCTTTTTCCATCAGGAATCTCACCATTAATTCGATATTGTAAGTCATATGATTTTTGTGGCTTTATGCTCTCATTTACTGTGTGCTTTTTTGTTTCTACGAGCTTTTTATCAAGATCATAATATTCAACCTCAATGATAAAATCCTTATATCCCCAAGAGGTAGATTTATTTAGAATCGTTCCTCTAATCCCGATATAATTTTTTGACTTATCATACCAATCAGGGTGTACTTCTCCGACAGCATTGATTACGACTAAGGAATCAGTTACTTTCCCTTTATGCCCCTCATTAAATGAAGATTTAAAAATGGAACTTAAAATAAAAACAAGACCCAAAATTGCCAGAATAACAATTCCCCAGGTAAAATATCTTTTGCCTTTTTTGGATTTGATTTTGTTTTCAATTTCATCCACTATGTCCTTATCCAATACTTCTTTAGTCTTTTCAATAGCAGTTTGTATGGCGCCCGGCTTTGACAAGGGTGGAGGACTTTTAAGGAGTATTTCTTTCAATTCAGGAATTTCTCCAGCTTTCGTCCACGTATCCAGTCCGTCATACCAGATCATTGTAGAGGTCTCAAGCCCTTTCTGTTTTAATTCTTCAAAACTGAATGGTCCGGTTTTTTGATTACCGTCATGTACAAAGTAAACTTTCATAAAATGGTAGTTGATATTGGTTTATTCCTATAAAGGTATTTATTATTTTTCTTGAATGCAAGTGCTATATGAAACTATAAAAACTGTATTTCATTAGCTTTTTATGGTAACAATTATTATTTTGTTGCATGGCCA
>CAUJFR010000043.1 GCA_963169885.1 Bacteroidota bacterium | reverse complement strand
AGCATCTTTTTCCAGAAATATGAACGACTGGTGTCTTTATATTTCAGGTATTGGGAAACAGCGGTCAACAGGGCAATTATGATGGCCACATACACCTGTATACTGTTATAAGCGAATTCCGCATCATCCGGAGGTGCGATTGAGGTTCCCAATACTTTGTTCAGCACCGGGGTAGAAGTTTGGAAAATAATTACGATTGCTGATAGAAAAAAGACCAATGAACCAATAAACATCCAGAATTCACGGGAGGATATATTCTCTTCCTGTTTTACACTGGGAATATCCTTTAACCGGTAGAAAAAGAAAGCAAGAGAAGGTATCACAAAGCCCAGCAGAAAAGTCAGTAATTGTACATTCATGCCCAGGTCCGTAAAAGCATGTACTGAGGCTTCTCCCAGGATCCCGCTTCGTGTGAGGAATGTTGAATAGAGTACAAAGGCAAATGATAATATGAAAAACAAATAAGTTGCTTTGAGTGAATGTCCGCTATGCCGGTAGATGAGCAACGTATGTATACCGGAAATCATAATCATCCACGGTACCAGTGACGCATTTTCCACCGGATCCCAGGCCCAGTAACCGCCGAAGGTAAGTGACTCATAAGCCCACTGGCCACCCATCATAATGCCAACTCCAAACACCGCTGCAGAAAACAGGGCCCAGGGCAAAGCTGTTTTGGTCCATTCACCGAATTTCTTTTTCCAGAGACCTGCTATGGCAAAGGCGAAAGGAATCGTGGTGGAGGCAAAGCCCATAAATAATACCGGCGGATGTATTACCATCCAGTAATTCTGCAACAGCGGATTCAGGTCATTACCGTCTTTGATGGAATTCATGTAATCCGGGCGAACAGGTTGGGACAGGTCAAAATTAACGTGCATGCCCGGGGCATTGTCGAAAATTCCACTGTCGCGTAAAAGAATAAACGGGTTGGAGCCCATTTTCCAGCCAAAAATATAAATTCCGGCTACCATGGTGCCGAGCGCAAACTGGACCAGGCTGAGCACAGACATCACCGGGGCTTCCCATTCTCCGCTTCGTTTGATCAGAATCGCTCCCAGTATACTATGGCAAAGGGTCCATAAAAGGAAACTACCTTCCTGACCTTCCCAGAAACAAGCCAGCAGGTATTTAAATTCCAGTGACAGACTGCTATGCTTCCAGGCATAATGATATTCGAACAGGTGATTGTGAATGATATAAAAGAGAATACTGAAAATCGCAAAAATGGAAAAGACCTGGGTGAGAAAAGCGATTCGTCCCAGTTTCTTCCAGGACCGGCTTTGTTCAGGAATTTTTGATTGGGCAGATAAAAAATAAGCCACCACTGCCAGCAGGGAGGCCATCATGGACAGCACAATAAAAAAATGACCTAACTGTCCGGGTAAACGATTTTCGCCAATATAATCCATGGATCGGTGTTGAATTTATGCCCTGAAATCGGGTTTATTTTGCGGGTACATTACCCGGATGTGTGCCCCCTTTTGCCTGCTCATCTTTATACTTGGAAGGGCATTTGGTCTGGATATCCTTACAATCAAAAAGACCGTCCTGGTACTTTCCTTTTAATACCAGCTTATCACTTAATTCAAGGTTCTCCGGTTTGGCATTATGATAAACCACTTTTACGGATTTTCCGGTTGAATCCTTGGCCGTAAAACTTAAGTAGTTGGGGTTTTTAATGGCATCATATTCAATTGGTTGTGTTTTATCCAACTGTGCCATCAGGTGTACGAATTTGCCCGGTTTGGACATCGCTGTTTCAATGTTGTCGTAGGTACTGGTTGTCTTTAAAAAAGTCAGCAGAATACCGATAGAACCGGCAATCAGTACCAACAGAATAATATGTATTTTTTTCATGGTTATTGTTTGCGGTGCAAAGTTAGTCCAATTTTACTAACGCCTTAATTCTGTTTAAAATACGGGCATAAAATGAAGACAAATTGCGGGCCGGATTCTTTGAAAAACGGTGCAGGACCCTATCTTTGTAACCTAACAGTTGTTAGGCTATTAAAATTGTTTGATATATGCAATTCCAACTCACTGAGGAACAATTGATGATTCAGCAGGCTGCCCGGGACTTTGCCCGGCAGGAATGTCTGCCCGGTGTTATTGAAAGAGACGAAAAACAATTATTTCCGAAGGAACAGGTGAAAAAACTGGCCGAACTCGGATTTATGGGGATGATGGTCAAGCCGGAATATGGCGGCTCTGGTCTGGATACCGTGAGTTATGTACTGGCGATGGAGGAGATCAGCAAGATCGATGCCAGCACCAGTGTTTGTATGAGTGTAAATAATAGCCTGGTTTGTTATGGACTTCAGGAATTTGGAAACGAAGCACAAAAGCAAAAATACCTGACCCCGCTGGCCCAGGGTCAGAAAGACGGTGAGTTATATATAGGTGCCTTTATGCTCAGTGAGCCTGAAGCGGGCAGTGATGCCACTTCCCAGCGTACAACAGCTGATGATATGGGAGATCATTATTTATTAAATGGTACCAAGAACTGGATTACCAACGGAGGTACTGCTTCTGTTTACCTGGTGATT
>CAUJFR010000042.1 GCA_963169885.1 Bacteroidota bacterium | reverse complement strand
AAAGATTCAAAAACTTTTCGGCGTTGACTCGCTTTTCACCAAAACCAGCCTGGCGCGGTCCGCCTTATACATGGCCTCATAAAATTTCACCAGTTCCGCATATTCTTTTGCGGCAAAATTTCCGGCAAAATGTTCCATCGTACGGAAATACAATATCCTGTTTCCATCAATCTTTACTGTACTACGGTATTTGCCAAACCTGGTTTCCAGCACCACATCTGTTGGAACAGACTCAGCCGTATAACCGGCTGGTATTACAATTTCAACACTGTCTGTATCCCTGTATTCCACATCAAGTTCTAAAGGATACTTCCGTTCTTCTTGCTGTGTCAGCCGTCGGCCATGGCGGGTCATGATATTCGGCACAATGAATAAACGTTTCCCGGTGATCGTGGCATAATTGCTGACTGAAATATCCAGCTCCTCTTCTACAGAAGGTCGCTTTGATTTATTTTCTTTATAATTAAACCGGTCCACTTCGTAGGTTGCAAAATCCAGTTTCTCCTGTAACACTTCCTTTACCTTGTCCTTTGACAATGAATTGATCAGCATCTGAAGGTCATCCTGTTGCATACAACTGTAAATGGTATGCGCCCTTACCTGCAGCCGTCCGTCTTCTGTAAGTTGTGCCTTTATCTGACGCACCTGCGTATTATCATTGATTCCGTAACGGGGAGTAGCGGTCACCTTTCCGCCTTCTTCTGTGATCAGCAACGCATGGCGGTTTCCGGTGAAACCACCCATGTAACCGGGTGACTGGGTCTGGCTGGTACATTCCAGCCACAACGAATCCTTTTCCATCGGAACACAAATGATGGCGTGATTGAACTGCCTGGAGGGAAAATCCAGTTCCAGGTCATCCTCACCCTGGCCGGCTTTAATTAATGTATAATGGGATTTGATACCCGCCTCTTTCAACAGGGCATACATATAATTCGAAAGCGCTTTACAGTCCCCGTAGAGTTTGCTGGCCACGAATGACGCTTCCAGGGGCCGCCAACCGCCAATTCCTAACTGGATACTGATATATCTTGTATTCGATTGCAGAAACTGGTAAAGCCGGACAATCTTCTCTTCCGCAGTTTTCACTCCGTTTGTCAGCTCGGCTACCTTTTTTTTTAATTCATCCGGTAACTGATCTCTGCCCTTATTAAGGGATAACTGAAATTTCCCCAGTTCTTTCCAGTCTGTCATGGTGCCTTTGAAATCCTCAATCACAAAATCAGAAGGAGCAAACAGTACGGCCGGGGTGATTTGTTTCCAGGAAGGGGCGGCAAATTCACGTTTTACCGCTTCATAATTCTCCAGGCTCCAATTGTATACTTTTCTTCCGCCGGCTTCTTTTATCACCGGCTCCCTTGTATAATTAAACGGTTTATAGCGCAGCAGGTACCCACCCGGCACATCAACGGCAAAAATACTTTTCTGTACAGCGATCAGCTCTGACCAGACAGGTATCCATGAACTGAAGAACATGGTCTCCTTTTTCACCGACTCAATAGTATATTCAATGGTGTAGGGATAAACCCGGTGGTAGAAATTATGCTTTTTATACCGGCTGTCATCGGCCAGGTTATTGCCTGATGAACCACTGCCATCCTCAATATCTTTATTCTTCAGGCTTTTGATCTTCATGCCCATCGCATCATACAATGTTCCATCCACGGATTTAATATCCCTGAACTTATCATAGTATTCAAACATACCGGAAAACCGGTCGCCTTCTTCATTGAGTATGGTAATCACATAATGTTCGCGGGAAAACAGTTTATCCTCTTTGAGCAATTCGGTATACTGTTCCTGTAACCGGATTACGGCATTGGCATTTTTCAGCAATTCCTTAGGGATTCTGAAAACTGCATATTCCCCGTCTCCGGCCAATACAGCACTGCTGAAAAGACAGCTTAAAAAAATCAGGCTCAGCTTATTTCTCATTCCTTACTTTTTCTTTTTAAATACAATTTGTTCCGACTCTTTAGTCACGATCATATTAAAGAATTCCCGCAGCATTTCATATTCTTCCGGATCAAAATAGGCCCGTTTCAACTGTACCCGGCAACGAAAGGAAATACTGGTTCCTGATTGTGAAATGCGGTACTCAAACATTCCTTCCCCTGATTCATTCATTTTCACCACCATGGACTTGGGTAATTCATCCACCTCATATCCGGCAGGCACTTCCATTTGGAGCGTATAGGATTGATCAAACCCATATGGCATTTCAACCGGGTAAAGCCGCTGAGCCGACTTAAACGGATTTTCTTTATATCCTTCTCCGGCCAGTAAGGGGTTAAAATAGATAATATCCTGCTTTTCGTCCAGTATGTCGAAGTCGTAATTAACCCAAACAAATTCCTCGGGCTTGTCCAATGAGTCCAGTCTGAACTTTGCAAGTGAAACATCCTGCGCAAACGATTTTTTCACTTCTGTCTCATAGGCAGCCTTTCCTTTTTCATTAATCTTCTCCCGCAGGCTGAACGACTCGTAGTAGCCCGGCACTTTATTAAGGCTTCCGACCATATTCCCTTTGTCATCATTGATCATGAATACACTGGTACTGCTTCTTTCCAGCAATGTATCCGGGGTGAAATAGATGGGCTGTGCGAGTTGATTTACCACCCTGGCGTGGCCATTATAGCAGCGGACCGGCAAATGACCGAATCCAAGCCGGGGCTCAGTGGCATCCATAAAATAGGATGTGGTGCCGATATCCGCTTTCACTACCACATAATTATACTGACTCATCAGGGGGTAGAGTTCATAAGTGCTGCCGTTAGACCGCGTACTCAGCATCACTGGATCTGCGTTGACCTTTTCATGTTTCAGCATGGCGGTCAGCAGCAGATTGATCTCTGATACCGTTCCTTTCTTTGTTTTGACCACATTGCGCAAGGTCTGGTCTGCATAGAAATCACTATAGTCAGTACAGGTGAAATTATTCCTGACATAATAATAAATGCGTCGGGCTTTCTCCAGGTCAGATTTCGCATCAGCCACCAGGGGCTCCGTGTATTCATCCAGCCACCCGTTGTCGCGGGCAATTTTTTCGCCAAAGGACTCTGAGCGCAACAAATCGGTGGTGACTTTGGACCAGGATTGTACGAAATTCTTATACGCATATGGAGGACGTAATTCAGCGAGCTGGAATTCAATCCGGGTAATATGATTTTTAAGCGCGGAGGTAAAGTTCTCCTCCTTCAGGGCGGGCACATTTTTAATCACCCACCGGTGATCCGTTACATTGGCATTAAACTGGCTTCTTTCAGAGGCTCCGGTACCACGGGTATCTGTAATCACAAAAAAGGTGGACCTGGTTTTTTTGTCCGCTATATCATATTTCTTATACCCCCTGCTGAGAAAGGTATATCCGAGGAACTCGGGAAGTTCCAGGTTATATTCACTCCATAAAACCGGATAGGGTCCCTGAAAAGCCCAGGGATCCAGGTGCCAGAAAAAATCGGACTTTACGGTATACTCATACTCGATTATGGAGCCCTCTTTAATATTGGGCAATGTAAATTTTTTCACCACCGTCTGGCGGTTCAGGTTTTCCTTGAACACCCCGTTTTTAGTATCCAGTTTGGTTTCAACCACCTTCCCGTTTTCCAGGTTATAGGTGACCGCTTTAATTTTTTCTATTTCTTCCTCATCCTGCCCGTCTTTTCCCAGGTAAATGGACTGACTGGCCACATCAAATGCATTTTTATTCAGGATATGCACCCTCCGGTACCGTTTAAAAAAAACGGACACGCTGTTTTTATTATTCCCTTCTACGGTACTATACCCGATATCCGCTATTACAACGGCATGGGCATTGCTGTCGATCGGATAAATAGTAGTGGCAAAGTCTTTTGCTGAAACATTCCCGAATTTGACGGGTGGTTTGTCCTGAGCGGAAACAAGAAGAGCGGCTGACCAGGTGATCAGGCATAGAAAGAACGCTTTTGAACTCATAGTGATGGTTTTGTGATTAAATTAGCCGAATAAAGGCCAATTTTACAGAAAATTATAAAAAAAGAGGCTAAACAAAAATCAGGTCGCCAACTAATTTAAAACAGCCTGTTAAATCACCTGAATTCTCCCTGTTCCAATACGAAAATGGTCAAAGAAACAGCTTCCAGGCTGGGTTTTTCCTATTGTGGCATTGCCAAAGCGGAAAAACTGGATGAAGATGCCCGCCGGCTGGAGAAATGGCTCAGCCAGGGACGACATGGAACCATGCAGTATATGGAAAATCACTTTGACCTAAGGGTGGATCCGGCCAAACTGATACCCGGCGCCCGGTCTGTGATTACCTTGCTGATGAATTATTTCCCTGCTGCAAAGCCCGCGCCCGAAGCGCCCCGTATTTCAAAATATGCCTGGGGAAACGATTACCACACAGTGATACGTGGGAAATTGCATGAATTACTGGATACCATCCAACAGACAGCCGGTACTATTCAGGGAAGGGGATTTGTAGACTCCGCCCCGGTATTGGAACGAAGCTGGGCCCAACGCAGCGGCTTAGGATGGATCGGGAAAAACGGTAACCTGATCCATAAACAAAGTGGTTCCTTTTTCTTTATTGCCACCCTGATCTGTGATCTTGAGCTGGAATATGATGACCCGCTGGTAAAGGATTATTGTGGCAGTTGTACCCGTTGCATAGACGCCTGTCCGACCGATGCCATTTTACCAGACAAAGTCGTTGACGGCAGTAAATGCATCTCTTATTTTACCATTGAACTGAAAGAAGCGTTGATCCCGCAGGAATGGAAAGGGCGGTTTGATAACTGGGCTTTTGGTTGTGATACCTGCCAGGATGTATGTCCATGGAACCGGTTCTCCACGCCCACAAAAGAACCAGGATTTACCCCATTGCCGCAAATCATGGAACTGTCCACCAAAGAATGGCAAGAAATGAGTGAAGAGCAATTTAAAAAATGGTTTCGCAACTCCCCCTTAAAAAGGACAAAGTGGTCCGGGATACAACGCAATCTCACATTTCTCCGGGAGGATTAAAAACCCCAGCCCAGCTTCAGGGACAGCGCATTGAAACTATATTGAAATTTTTCTACCGATTCCGGACAGGGGGGTACCAGACAGGGATAAACGACGGTTGTTTTCTGACTATGGGCTTTATTATTATAGCCCAATTGAATTAACAGGTTGTCATTTTGTTTACCCACACCGATTTTATACCCGAGACCCGCCATCCAGAAAAAACCCGGACTGAAGCGGGTATCATAGCCCCAGCCATTGGTGATGTAATCCGGTTTACCCCAGGGATAATTGATCCCAGCACCGGATGCCAGAAAAACCTGGCGTCGGGGACTGGTTGTAAAAAAACGATTAGCCGAAAAAAACACAGGGATACTCCGTTGATAATACCAGTCGATTCCCGTGCCTATGCCCGTAAACCAGTTCCGGTAAGCCAGTCCATTGATGGTTTGTACCTGTGGCGCATTGTCTGACCCCCCGACCAGCAGTCCCACCATATTCTGTGAGGAAAAGCGGGGCTTTTGCTGGGCCATCAGTCCGGTCGTCAAAAAAAGAGTCAGCAGAAATACAGAAGACTTTTTCATGGGATTGCTTACTTATTTACTGATATTTTACTTCTTAAAACCGGGCTTTCCGGATTATTGATATTATACTGGAAAAGACCTTCATCGGCTACCACCAGCAGGTTATCATTCCAGGCGATGGCATCATAGGTATTAATTCCGGTAATATGCTTTTTAAGTGACAGATTACCCGGTAAGGATGCATCGTATATTTTAATACCGTCTCTCCCATCACAAATAAAAAGATAATTACCTGATTTCGTCAGTCCATGCGGATTGGTCATGGCATAGGTTTTCAGCAGGAAGGGCGAGCTCATATTACTTACATCCACCACATCCAGCTGGTTGGCCGTGCCGGTACAGGCCGTACCATCGCGCAGCGTAACATAAGCATAGGCTCCATCTGTTATAACAGGGTCACAGGCACGTGCATGCGAAAACTGACTTTCCCTGACCGGTACAGCGGGGTTGGTGATATCATAGATAAACATACCGTTGGAAGAACCAATAAAGAGTTTATTCCGGAAAGGATAAATAGTCTCAATATTCCATCCGACATTATTCGTGGCCGTTTTTTGCGGGTCAGTGGGCTGGTCAAGCTGAAAACTCAGTAAATTAAATGTGTTCACACAATACATAAAATCGCCGACGATGGACATCCTGGCCATTGAACCGGCCACACCCATCGGGCTACGGACACCCCCGTTCTGTGTGCTGGCTCCGCTTGATGAGCTTGCAAATACCATCATGTCAGCTTTATAATACTCGAGAAAATCGCTATGATTCACCGTTGTGTCTTTCCGTATCCAGTCCACGATCACCCGGCTGCTGTCGCTGGTAAAACCATACCCTGTATACCGGTAAGGAAACACATTGGGAATATATCGCACAAAACGGGCGGCCAGCGGATCGGTGATATCCACCACCACCATATCAGTATACAGATCGGCATAAAGCGTATTCCCTTTTACAGCTATATCCAGGTTGCCGGGAATATTGATAAAGGCCTTACGCACCGGACTGGTCGGATTACTGTTGTCGATAATATGCACCCCTTTATCCACTTCACTCAGGAATATATAATTGCCATAGAGATAAATTTTACCCGGATGCTCCACCTGTTGCGGGGCATTGGACCGGATATTGGCATACACTACCGATTTTTCTTCATATACCGGACGGGCAATCGTATAGGTATAAAGCATCCTGTCCTTCAGACAGGACTGTAACAAAAATGCGGAAAATAATGTAAGCAGGATGATTCTGATACGCATATTAAACAGTTTAAAAAGTTGACAATGCAATTAAAATTACCGTTGCATGGTTATTTTTTCAGGAGCCACCGGAATTGAATACCATAACTGCTCAGGTGATTAAAATCCGGTGGGTTTATTTTTTGCAATCGGCTGAAATGATAATTATAATAAAGGCCGGCCGTGAGCGGATGTTTTGTCCGGCTGGCAAAAGTAGCTGTGAATCCGGTCTGGTATACGAGACTGAATTTATTATAGACTGATTTATCCCGGAAGAAAATTTGTCCGGCCCGATCATATACCAATGCCCGGTTAGCCATC
>CAUJFR010000041.1 GCA_963169885.1 Bacteroidota bacterium | reverse complement strand
AAATGACATTCTATGTGAAATTCTTTATAATAAGCAGGTAGTTATAAAAAACCCCACCTGGTCAACAGGCAGGGTTGATTTAAAACAGGAATCTTATGTTTAGTGGTGTAGATTTTTCTTTCCAAAAGTCCGGATATAATTCACCATGTCACCCGGTATCCTTGTTTTACCAAAACTTCCATCCATCGCATCCTGGTTACCTGGAATTCTTTTCTTAAAACCAGGCATATCACTATGGCCTGAATAAATCTTATAGAGCAAGGCCCCGTCTGATTGTTTCTGGAAAAGGTCCAGCGTAAAATCTGTCGGTGTGTTATTCAGTTTGTAAGCCCTCTTCCCGGAACCTTTACCATCTGTCCCATGGCAGGATAAACAGAAATAATCATACAATTCTTTACCGGAAGCGATGGAGGCTTCATCGGCAGGTACAGGGTTTGTCAGCTTTTCATATTTTTCAGGTACTTTCCAGGGATCTTCCTGATAAGAAATAAATGACAGTGCGGAGGCCAGTACAACAATAACGCCGGTCAGTATTATTAGCTTTTTCATTTTAATGTGTTTGTAAGATCAGCAATAAAAATTCGTCAGTTAAAAGTAGACCGGAGTTATAAGGGGTTGTTATGACGCATGTCAAAGATGCTGATGCGTTTGCTCAGTTTTTGTCACGGGATAAACTACAGATATGTCTTTTGATAAGGATGAAAGTCAATACCAGCCTGCATTACAGCGGTTGATAGTACAAACTGACCAACCGGTGACAGGAATTTTATTTCAGTATTAACTGTTGTAGTATTGTTTGCGTGTGGCTTACAGTTTAATGAATTCCACCCGGCGGTTAAGTGCTTTACCGGCCGGACTGTTATCAGGGCCAACCGGTTCTGCTTCGCCACGACCGTCAGTTTCAATGCGACCGGCATCAATACCGAATGATCTGACCAGTTCGCTTTTTACCGCTGCAGCTCTTCTTTTTGAGAGATCCAGGTTGGCTGCATCGGCTCCATCGGCATCGGTATGGCCGATAATTTTTATTTTAATGTCAGGATTTTCATTGAGAATAGTTGCCATCTCTTTCAGTGAGCCGAAGGATTGTGGCTTAACTATGTCTTTGTTTACATCAAAGTAAATTCCATAACTCACTAAACGGCCTTCCGTCATTAATTTATTCCGCATATCAGGAGCCCCAACGGCGATCCGGATATTGCTGATGAGGGCGGCACCATCATCAAAACGGATCCGGTCCATCTTCACACTCGCTAAGGGAAAGGCTTTTGGCAAATCAAACAGTTTTCGCTCTCCAACATAATACCGAACACGGGATTTTTGTACCCAGACGGCAACATGGTAAAGCTGGTTTTCTTTTTGGTAAAACTGTTCATCGTCTTTATGTCCGGATAACCATAGATCACGGCCTTCCTCACTGTTGATATATGTCCTGTAATAAGGTCTGCCATAATATTCCACTCCGCAGCCAAATCCAGCCAACCCCGGCGTTGATCCTGCATCCCAGGAACGTACATTGTAACTTTGCATCAGCCTGAAACAATACCCGGTCATCTGGCCTGCTTCTCCTTTGATGGGTACCACATCAAATTCAATTGTATAGTTTTCAGGCAGGGTGAGTAATGAATCTGTCCAGATATCCCCACCGCCGATAAACTGCATCCACCGGCCGGGATATAGATTACTGGTTACAATTTCGGCAGATCCGTTAGTATTCCATCCTGCAGGAAAATCACCTATATTATCCTGTGAAAAATCGTCATAGAAAATCACTTTTTCCCCAGGTACAAAATCATATTTGGAATACAACTGAAGATCGGGCGTGGTAGCCTTTTTTTCAATGATCTCAGGAGTTGGTTCCGTTTTCTCTGTTGTTGCCGGTTTAGGTGTTTCTGCTGCTGGCGGCGTCTCTTTGGGTTTCTCTTTTTTATCAAAAAGACTATCAATCACCTGTTCCGTTTTCTTCTCAATGGCGCGGTTAGCCTTCCGCTCCAGGATTTTTTTGGGATTTAAGATTTGAGCAGCACTGGATTGGGAAAATAAACATAAAAGGGCAGTCAGGCTGAAAAAGGCAATAATTCTCATACAGGGTTATTTTGGAAAAGATAAATGTCTGGTAACAGCGGTTTGATTGACATCGGTCATTCATACCGGTGATAATGGTCAAAAAATAAAATAAAATTACGTTTAAAGTTGGAATTCCCATACGGTACGGTAATGTCCTTTTTCTTCAACATATTCAAGGAAGGACTGATAAAATTTATCGCCGCCGATGGTGGCACTGTCACCAATCACCAGCAACTGCTCTTTGGCCCGGGTAATGGCCACATTCATCCGCCGGTAATCTTTCAGAAAACCGATATCCCCGTCATCATTACTCCGAACCAGCGACAAAATGATTTTTTCTTTTTCCTGTCCCTGGAAACTGTCGATCGTACTGATCCGCATTAAAGGCGGGAGTACTTCCCTGGCCGCTGCCACCTGTCCGGAATAAGGGGAAATAAAAGCGGTACCCGCAGGATCCCATGATTCCTGTTCGAGAAACTGCCGGATGATCTTTAACTCACCTTCATTCTGCAAACTGATTCCGTCCGGTCCTTGTTTTTCATTATAGCCTGAGCCGGCCGTATCTATAAAAGTGATATGGGTGCCTGTATTTTCCAGGTGTTGAGCCGTTTTCAGTAATTCTTTATAGAAATAACGGCTGCTGAATCCGGCAATAGATGCCCGCATCCGGTATTGGGTATTGAGCAGGCAGACAGCCCCCGTATGCGGGATAGCGACTTCGAGGATGGAATTATTAAAACCCATCGCTGCAGCCTGATGACTCAATACCGTGGGAGGTAATTGCCAGTGGTCACCAGCCAGCACAATTTTCTCCGCCATCGGAAAAATACACCAGGCCAGGGGTTCAATACACTGTCCGGCTTCATCCAGAAACAGGGTATTGAATTTGAGTTTTTCCACACCGGCATCATAAAGCCCGATCGGGGTACCGGCAATTACGCTGGCATCCTCAAACAGTTTTTGTTCATTGTAATCCTGCAGTTTCCGGATTTCCGCACGAATGGCTTTGACTTCTTTGAATAACAGATTCCGCTGTTCCCGTTCTGCTTTTCCAAAACTGCGCTTATACTTCAGTGCCATCCGCCGGAATTCTTCTGCCCTGATCTTAAGTTGTTTGATCTCCTTTTGTGATTTACTGTTGCCCAGCTTACCTTCAGGTGTATGCGCAAATACGGCCGCATCGGTCTTACTGCTGTTACCCACCCGAAGCAGGTTTATTCCCAGCGAAATCAGGGTCTTGGATAGATGATCCACGGCGGCATTGCTGGGAGCCGACACCAGTATTTTTTCGCCCTGTAGCACTAACTGGAAAATAGCTTCCGCCAATGTGGTGGTTTTACCGGTGCCGGGTGGGCCATGGACAATCTGCAATGCTTCATTACGGACAATGGCCCGGACCGCTTCCTGCTGGCTCTCGTTCAGGGAACCGTTTTTAAAAGAAAGGGCAGGGCCGGCTGCTGATGCATTGACATTTGCAGATATGGCCGGGCCATGAATCTGTTCAAATAACCGGAACAACGGTTTATGCTGTTCCAGTTCATTCAACACTTTCTTCATGATAGACGTGGTCCGTGTATCCGGCGCCAGTTTGATACCAACTCCGTCATCTTCGATCCAGTCGGGAAAATCCGGTGTAAACAAACGGAATTCACCGGTTTTGCCCTCCAGGCTTATTAAAACCCCTTTGACTGGTTCTTCACCGCTGATAAAACACTCAATGGCCGCCCCATCCCTGAACAGGTTGGTTTCAGGTGGGAAGGCCAGCCGGAAACTGATTTCGGGGTAATCAGCATAGCCGAAATTTTTTCGGGTAACAATCAACGGGTGTAAGGCCAGTCCTTCCGATTTGAGTTGTTTTAAGGTATGGGCCTGGTCGAGGGCATAGCGGGTGGCCTGTTCTTTTTCCTCCAGTTCCACACAGGTCAGTAATTTTTGCAATTGCGGGTGCATGGCCGGAAGATAAGTAAATCGCCAATGAGGCGAAAATGATAATTTTTCTGATTCCCTGAAGAAAATTATCTTCCGCTTTTGTTGGCAACCCTGACAACGGTTCACCTTTTTTCATTTCAATAACTACACCTGGGACAGGAAAAAAATATTGCGTTGGTCTGTAACCCGCTGGCTGGTTCTGGATTTGCCCTGGAAGTGGTAGCCCGGCTGGAAGGGTTACTGCATCAGTATTCCATTCCTAAAACGGTTTTTATTCATGACTGGCCGGACTCCTTTTCCGGTTTTTCTGATATCTACCTGGTTGGTGGAGATGGAACGCTCAATTTTTTTATTAACAAATATCCGGACATAAATGTGCCGCTGGTGATTTTTAAGGGGGGGACAGGGAATGACTTTCACTGGTTGTTGTATGGAGAAATAGATACGGTGACCCAGTTTAAAAAGGTGCTGGACCTGCCGGCCCGACCGGTGGATTGCGGCCGTTGTAATAATCGTCTTTTTATTAACGGAGTGGGCGCCGGGTTTGAAGGAGCCGTGGCTCAGGCGCTCAGTTCCGGTAAAAAATTACCGGGAAAGACTTCTTACCTGATAACGATTTTGCGGAAAATATTCAGTTATCGCTCCCGCCATTTTACCATTATGACCGGAGATAAAGTGATAACCGGAAAAAAATTACTGGTGGATATTAGTAATGGCCGCCGAGCCGGTGGAGGATTTCATGTAGCGCCCGAAGCTCTGGCCAATGACGGTTGGCTGGATCTGGTGATGTCCGCCTCATTGACTTCTATTCGCCGTTTGATTTACCTTCCTGTAATTGAAAAAGGAAAACACCTGGGCCTTTCATTTATCACGCATCTGCCGGTGAAGGCTGTACGCATACAATCCCTCGATATCATACAGTATCACCTGGATGGTGAATATGCGGAAGCGGCTGAACTGGATATCCAAATCAGGGAAAAGGCTTTCCTGTTCCGTTACTGATCACTTCAATTTTACCGGACTTTTACCCGCCGCATCAGTTCCATCAATTCATTTAATTTTGCCGCATGAAGATTTTCTCTGACCCGCATATACAGATCGCCGGAACTAAGGACATTCCGGCTATCAAGGAATTACTGAACAGTGCCTACCGTGGTGAAAGGTCCCGAAAGGGCTGGACCACTGAAGCCGACCTGATTGAGGGAAATGTGCGCACGGATGAACAGAATCTGTCCGATGTGATGGCCATACCCGGGAGTATTTTTCTGAAGTATACTTCTGCCGAAGGGCTTGTACAGGGTTGTGTCAATCTGCAGGTACAAAATGAACGGGTCTATCTTGGTATGTTCAGTGTAAATCCGGCATTACAGGGAGCGGGTATCGGAAAAATCATACTCCGTTCAGCAGAGGAATATGCCCTTTCCCAGGGGGCTGACAGTATTTACATGTCGGTCATTTCAGTACGGGCAGAACTGATTGCCTGGTACCAACGCCATGGTTATATGGATACCGGCGAACGCAAGGCCTTTAAAGAAGACGGACTGACCGGTAAACACCTGCAGGAACTCAAATTTATGACCCTTGAAAAGAGGCTCTGAACCGATGCTTGCCATAAAGCAGCGATGACTTATTTTCGGGGCATGGTTTTATTAGATGTCTGCGGGATTGGAAAGGAAGAGAAAACAGGATTTTCCGTAAAGGATATTCATTTT
>CAUJFR010000040.1 GCA_963169885.1 Bacteroidota bacterium | reverse complement strand
GCACAACCTCAACATCGTTTCTTTGCAAAGCGAAAACCAAAGCCTGGAGGACATCTTCAGAAGCCTGACCAAAAAAGAAAGCTGAACCGGATCAGTCCAACCCCTTCCGGAATGAAAAATACGATTGCCTGTCTTGACTCTACACAGAGAAAAGATATGTCTAACTTAAACAAATAATATATGAGCTACATTTCAGAAATCTTCGCCAGACAAATTTTAGATTCCCGCGGTAATCCCACCGTGGAAGTGGATGTAATTACCGATGAGGGAGCCATTGGCCGTGCAGCGGTACCCAGCGGTGCCAGCACTGGTATCCATGAAGCGGTTGAACTTCGTGATGGAGACAAGAAAAAATATGTGGGCAGAGGTGTATTAAAAGCCGTTAAAAACGTAAACGATATCATTGCTCCTGAATTACTCGGCTATGATGTAGCTGATCAGGCCGGTGTGGACGAATACCTGATTACACTGGATGGTACACCCAATAAAGCCAAACTGGGTGCCAATGCCCTGCTGGCTGTGAGTATGGCGGTGGCCAAGGCCGCTGCTGAAGAAGCCAACCTGCCCCTCTACCGTTATATCGGTGGTACCAATGCCAAAGTGCTGCCTATCCCGATGATGAATATTCTGAACGGGGGTGCACACGCGGACAATAAAATCGATTTCCAGGAATTTATGGTAATGCCGGTTGGCGCGCCCAGTTTCAGTGAAGGACTCCGTTGGGGGGTTGAAATTTTCCATGCGCTGAAAAGCGTACTGAAGAAAAAAGGATACAGCACCAATGTGGGTGACGAAGGTGGTTTTGCCCCCAATATCCAGAGCAATGAAGAAGCGATCGAAACCGTACTGACGGCTATCGAAGCCGCCGGTTATAAATCAGGCACCCAGGTAAAAATCGCCATGGATGCCGCAAACAGCGAACTGTGGGACGGTAAGAAGAAAAAATATGTATTCCATAAGAGCAGTGGCAAGGAAATGACCAGCGAGCAATTGGTGAAATACTGGGAAAGCTGGGTAAAAAAATACCCCATCTGCAGTATTGAAGATGGTATGGCTGAAGATGATTGGGCTGGCTGGAAAATGCTGACTGAAGCGGTTGGTGACAAATGCCAGCTGGTAGGGGATGACCTGTTTGTAACCAATGTAACCCGCCTGCAACAGGGAATTGACAAAGGCATCGGTAATGCCCTGCTGGTAAAAGTGAACCAGATCGGTACCATTACCGAAACCATCAACGCGGTTACCCTGGCTCAGCACAATGGTTACAACACGATCATGAGTCACCGTAGCGGTGAAACGGAAGATAATACGATTGCTGACCTTGCAGTAGGACTGAACTGCGGACAGATCAAAACCGGTTCTGCTTCCCGTTCTGACCGGATGGCTAAATACAACCAGCTGTTAAGAATTGAAGAATTATTGGGCAGCACGGGTGTTTATCCAAAAGGAAAAATTAAATTTGGTAAGTAATTTGCTGTAAAATAGGCGCTTACCCTTCGACAAGTGCCCTTCGACAAGCTCAGGGTGACAGCAGTTGTCATGCTGAGCTTGCCGAAGCACCTTATTAATAAAAAATAAATGAAATTCATCACCCGCATACCGGCCTGGATCAGGAATAAGTACTTTATTGCCTTTGCCGCTTTTTGCGTGGTGGTTGTTTTTTTGGACAAAAATGACCTGTTTGCCCAGTTGGAGCGCCGCCGGGAGCTCCGGAAACTGGAAAAAAGCCGGGATTATTACCAATCCCAGATTTCTGCAGAACGTAAAGAGTTAGAGGCACTTAAGAACAATCCAGCTACCCTGGAACGCTATGCCAGGGAAAAATACCTGATGAAAAGGGATAATGAAGAGCTTTTTCTGGTACCGGAAAAACCCGATAATTCAAAGAATTAAGATTTCGGACACAATAAGCCAATCCCGTCCCCGTTTAATTACCGGACATTCGTAATATCTCAGTTACCGACGGACAACAACATCTGATTTCTGGACAAATTAATTGGTTTGCCAATGACAAACTTTACACCTGAAGATTTATTGCTGTATTTGTATAAGGACACAGATACAACTCAAACTAAGGCCATTGAAACAGCCCTTGAAAAAGACTGGACCTTGCGTGAAAAAATGAGTGTACTCAAAGCATCCATGCAACGGCTCGACAAACTCACTGAATCTCCCCGCACAGCTGTAGTACTGAATGTACTCAACTATGCCCGCGAGCAGGCAGCCCAGGAAGTACAATAACTTCGAAGCTGTTTTTAAAATTAGTAAGCATTCCTGAAAGGGAGTGCTTTTTTATGCTAAGAGGTTAAAGGAGAAAAAGAGAAAACAGGGCGGAATACCTAAAGGAAGGAAATGATTGATTATTGATTATTATTTATTTTCTTAAAGCAGAAAAAACCTCAACACATAAGAGAAAATTCGAAACTGCCTGATGCCCACTGCAGACTGCAGACTTCCTCTTTCTTCTGACAAATCTTCTGTGGACCTGCCTTTGCCGGCAGGCAGGCTGTCGACCGTCGACTGTGGTCTATTGATATTTCACCCCTAACGGGGCTCATCGACTGTCGACTATCCGTAAATTGCGCCATGACCCGCAAAGACCGTTACCAGTTCATCATCGGTTACTTCCAGGAACACGCGCCGGAAGCTGAGACCGAATTGTTTTACGACAATCCTTACCAGTTACTGGTAGCCGTCATTCTTTCTGCACAGTGTACGGATAAGCGGGTGAACCTGACCACTCCTTCGGTTTTTGCAAAGTACCCTGATGTACAATCCATGTCAAAAGCAGCATTCGATGATCTCTTTCCATTAATCAGGAGTATTTCCTATCCGAATAATAAAACCAAACACCTGATCGGGATGGCCAACAAAGTCATCGCTGAATTTGGTGGAGTAATTCCAATGACGGTGGAGGAACTGGTTCAATTACCGGGCGTGGGTCGTAAAACCGCTAATGTAATCACGTCAGTAATCGACCAGCAACCGAACATGGCCGTGGATACCCATGTATTCCGTGTGAGTAAACGAATCGGGCTGGTTCCTCAGACGGCCAGTACCCCGTTAGCCGTAGAAAAAGTGCTTATTAAATACTTCCCTGAATCAATGATACACAAGGCCCACCATTGGCTGATCCTGCATGGACGTTATACCTGCCTGGCCAGGAATCCCAAATGCAGCAACTGTGGTATACAAAAAGCCTGTCGGTTTTACCAGCGGAAAACTGCGGAGTAAAAATTCATGCAGGATGAGTAGAAACTTATCCCCGAAAACAAAAATATAGCACAATCCTTGTATCAGTAGGCGGACTACAGACTATGAAACGCCATCAACTGAACATCACTGCCCTCCTGTCCGCTGTACTGCTTATACTTTTAATCAGTCCGGTACTGGCACAAATCCCACCCCTTCAATGGGCCACCCAATACGGCGGTGGAAATGTGGATATTCCCTTTACTATTAAAATGACCACCGACGGCGGTACGATCGTGGGTGGATATACAGACTCGAGAAACGGGGATGTCAGTCCCCAACCCAATCGCGACTACTGGGACCTCTGGCTGGTCAAGCTGGATAAATGCGGACAGATTGAATGGGAAAAATCACTGGGTGGTACCGGATACGAATCAGCAAGAGACCTGGTACAAACCAGTGATGGCGGCTACCTCGTGCTCGGCGAAACAAATTCAACCGATGGCGGAGTAGTAGCCGGTTTTGGCGGCACCAAGGATATCTGGCTACTTAAATTCTCCTCAAATGGCAACCTGGAATGGCAGAGACGTTATGGGGGTTCCGGACTTGATATTGGAAATCATCTTGAACTGCTGAAAGATGGGAGTTGCCTGATCGCGGCTTCATCCACCTCGAATGACGGGAATATTACCGGTAATCACAGCTCCGGCACTTATACCGACGGTGTACTCATGAAAATTGATGCGGCAGGCAATATACTATGGAGCAAATGCTTCGGTGGTACAAAGAATGAAGAACTCTTCGATATTGAAGTGATCAACGGAACCATTTTTGCCACCGGTTTCACCAACTCCATCGACGGCGATATCCCGCCCAGTCAGAAAAACTATGATGTATGGCTGCTGGCGATTGACGCAGCCGGCAATAAAATACTAAGTAAAATCTATGGTGGCTCACAAAACGATGTGGCCTATTGTATGACCAAAGGCGCGGATGGCTCCTTAACCATGGCTGGTTATACCACTTCCAATGATGGCGATGTAAGCGGGGCCAAAGGCAGCCAGGATTATTGGATCCTTAATGTTTCACAGAAAGGCAAACTGAACTGGCAGAAAGTATTCGGCGGTACCGATGCAGAATATGCGAAAACCATCCTCACCGATAAAGACAGCAGCTATATCATTGGCGGCGTCACTTACTCTGATGACGGAGATGCCAGTGCCTCCCTGGGCGAAGGTGACTTTTTCACGCTCAAACTTCGTCCCGATGGCAGTCTTGCCTGGAAGCAACACTGGGGCGGCAGCGGCAATGATCATATGCGTGCCCTGGTTCGTCACCCGGTAAAAGATGAATACTATCTCGCAGGTGATTCAGACTCCGGGGACGGTGATTTCAGTAATGCACAAGGAGATGCAGATTTCGCGATCATCAAACTTAAAATTCCGGAACTCAGTACCCGGGATTCCGCCGTTTGTAATATCAGTGGTTTCATTCCATTCAGGGATACGCTGCCAGATATCTGTGGTAATGACTCGGCAATAGTAAATTATCATCCTGTTCCGCTCAGCGGACCCTTTGACAGTATAAAAAAGATTGACACCATTTTCGCCGGACAAAGTATAACCCTGCACAGTAATGGAAATGGCAATATCACCTGGAACTCCCACTCCACCCTGAGCTGCACCAGTTGTGCAAGCCCGGTAGCCACACCCCTGACCAGCACCCGCTATACGGCCATAAATGAATCTCCATTAGGTTGCCGCGTGACTGACGAATATACGGTTGTAGTACTTAATGATGCAGTAGTGGCCATTCCCTCCGCCTTTACCCCGAACGGGGATGGACTCAATGATTATTTCGGGCCGCTGGGAAAAGTGCCGGACGGATACCGGCTGCAGATATTTAACCGCAACGGAGAAGTGGTTTTCCGGAGTTCCTCCATCAACCAGCGATGGGATGGACGTTATAACGGAATGCTTCAGCCGGCCAGTGTATTTGTTTACCTCGTGGATTATAAAGATCTGCAGCAGAAAATGCACCAGCAGAAAGGAACCTTTGTACTTATTCGATAAGCTTCATAAACCATAAACGCTAATCATGGACAGAAGAGATTTTTTTAAAACAGCGAACCGCACCGTACGCGCAAAAAAAACGGGCGGGAAAAGCCAGGCGATGCTCTTTGCCGGACTCGCTCCTTACACCGGATCATGGACGGTAAACGAAGTAACCCACCTGCTTAAACGCACCATGTTTGGGGCAAAGAAAGCGGATGTGGACTATTTCCTGTCCCGTACGCCAGATGAAGCCGTTGAAGAACTGTTGAACACCTCATTTATTCCGGCCCCTCCGTTACGTGACTATGGTTTACTGGAAGATGAAGGCGTATGGTACGATGACCTGGGTGTGGCCATTGGACAGACCTGGGTGAATGATCCGAATACAGCCAGTTTTGAAGGCATCCGTGGTTCAATCAACAGCCGCCGGGTAGATAGCCTGAAAAAGTGGTGGTCCGGACTGATCCTGAACCAGCAACGCAGCATACAGGAAAAAATGGTGCTGTTCTGGCACCATCACTTCTCGATACAGTCCACCGAAGTGGAAAATGCGGCTATACTTTACCGTCACCATAATCTGCTGCGGACAAATGCCATGGGCAATGTAAAGACCCTGGTCCGGGAAGTGACGATTGACCCGGCCATGCTGATCCATCTCAACGGATACCTCAATACCAAACAAGCGCCCGACGAGAACTATGCCCGGGAATTACAGGAACTTTTTTCCATTGGTAAAGGAAATGATTCCTTATATACGGAAGACGATGTGATAGCGGCCGCGCGGGTATTGACCGGCTGGCGGATCACGGATATTCCGCTCGGGGTATATCTCGATACCAATGCCCATGATACCGGCTCAAAAAGCTTCTCTGCCTTTTACAATAACACCACGATCGCGGGCAGTACCAATCCCGACCAGGAACTGGATGCCCTGATGGATATGATATTCAATACAACGGAAGCCGCGCGGTTCATCTGCCGAAAACTGTATAAATGGTTTGTATACTATGATATAAGTGAAACCGTGGAAGCTGAAGTAATCACCCCGATGGCAGACGTTCTGATCGCTAATAATTATGAGGTCAGACCCGCTTTGTCCGTTTTATTCAAGAGCGAGCATTTTTTTGATGTACTTAACCAGGCCTGCTATATCAAGACGCCATTTGATATGATCGTGGGCACTCTCCGGGAATTCAACGTTTCTTTCCCGGTGTATACAGACCACGTGAATGGCTATCCATTCTTCAGCAATATCTACGGACAGGCAGCTGATATGCAACAGCAACTTTTCCAGCCACCTGATGTATCGGGCTGGCCTTCTTATTACCAGGAGCCGATGCATTATGAATTATGGGTGAACAGTAATTCACTACCGAAACGGGCTGATTTTACGGATGCCCTGGTGAATGATTCAGTGATTGATGTGCGGGCATTTGCCGGGTACTCGTCCAATCCGGCCGATCCGAATCAGCTGATTGACGATGTGACCGCATTATTACTGCGTTATCCGTTATCTGCCAGTTCAAAAACTTATGTAAAGACACATTTTCTGACCAATAACACCACAGAGGACAGTGTCTGGACCAGTGCCTGGAACAGTAATAACAATGCGGTGATCAACACCTCGTTGAAGGACATGTTCCGTTTCCTGATGAACCTGCCCGAATTCCATTTATGCTGATGATCCATTTCTCCAAGTAAACACAAAACCATGATGAACCGCAGAAATTTTTTACAACATACCGTGCCCCTGGCCGTTACCATGCCCGGATTGCTCAACGGCTTCAGTTTTACCGCCGATGGCGAAGAGAGTCCATTGGCCCGTTTGCTGGAACAAACCCTTACCGATACGGATCATGTATTTGTACTGGTACAGTTATCCGGCGGGAATGACGGACTGAATATGGTGATCCCCCTTGACATTTATGGCAATTATTATAATGCACGAACCAATGTGGCGATTCCGCAGAGCCAGGTACTCCGGTTGGATGGTACGGATAAATCCGGACTTCACCCGGCCATGACGGCAATGCAGAACATGTTCAACGAAGGCAAGATGGCCATTGTGCAATCGGTGGGATATGACAATCCCAACTTCTCCCATTTCAGGGCTACGGATTTCTGGAACAGTGCCGATACCCGCAGCAATCGCCGGGAGCGCGTAAAAACCGGTTGGATGGGTCGTTATCTTGAAAGCGAATACCCCGGCTATCCGGATGCCTTTCCCAATACCAGTATGCCCGATCCGCTGGCCATTCAGATCAGTAACTTCCCCACACTGATGGCACAGGGCAGCATTTACTCCATGGGCTTATCCATTACCAACCCGGAAAAAATTTATACGTTCGCCAACCCTTTTAGTGACTACCCGCTCAACTCCGTTCCGGCAAATAAAGAGCTGAAGTTCCTCCGGGTAATCTCTGAAAAAACAAAAATCTACTCTGATATTATCCGGGCTGCTTACCAACGCGCCGCCACCATGGCAACCTACCCGACAGAAAACGGACTGGCGGATCAATTAAAGATCGTGGCCCGGCTGATCAGGGGTGGATTAAAAACCAGGGTGTATACGGTAAGTATGGGCGGATTCGACACCCATAAAAAACAGGTAAATGCCAGTGATACCACCACGGGAATGCATGCGAAACTGATGAAGGATCTGTCTGCTGCGATCAGTGCATTCCAGGACGACCTTGAACTGATGGGACTCGATGAACGGGTGATGGGGATGACCTATTCTGAATTTGGCCGCCGGATCAAATCAAATGCAAGTCTGGGTACTGATCATGGTGCTGCAGCCCCATTGATCCTGTTTGGTAAAAATGCCAAGAAAGGAATTCTCGGTACGAGTCCGGATATCCCGGCCGATGCGCAGGTAGTGAATAATATTCCGTTTCAATATGATTTCCGCAGTGTGTATGCCTCTGTACTCGAACAATGGTTCTGTGTAAAACAACCGGCTCTTGATTCCATCATGCTCCGCAATTTCCAGTCATTGCCCCTCGTTACCGGCCCCTGCGGCGTAGCCGATGATCCGGAAGACAACAACAATGCGGCGGAGAAACTCATTTTGAAGATGTGGCCCAGTCCCTATACAATTAATGCAACGGTCCAGTTCTCCACCAATGGTGGCAATACGATGATCCAGCAGATCGATGGGTTAGGACGCGTTGTGAAAGTACTGACTAACCAGGATTATGCGGCTGGTACGCATAATCTTGATATCTATAATGATGGCCTGGCTTCCGGGGTATATTTCCTGCGGCTGCAGAATAAATCGTTGCAGAAAGTGATCAGTGTGATGAAGATGCCCTGATCCTGCAGAAATTCATCCAAAATTCACGTTAATAAAAACACCCAAACCGGGTGTTTTTCTCATTTTACGGCTAACCATTCCCTCTAGTTTTATCCTGTAATTGTTGATTTGTTTAAACACAATACAATCCTTATCAATAAAATTCACAGGTATGAAACAATGCTATTGGGGTATGGCAATGCTGTTATTGCTTCTTGTTACCCGTTCCGGTGCACAAGCTTATTATTTTTACGACGACCGTCATTATGAGGGTCCGTTACTGACCGAGTTTGGAATAAAAAGCGGCGGTATAAATGCGCTTACAGATCTGGGAGGAAAAAAAGGAAACGGGAGAAAAGGACTAAAGGACCTGAACCTTATTTTCACAAAACCCTGTATCAGTTTCTACTCAGTACTCCACTATAAAAACTGTGTGGGTTTACGTCTTCAGTATACATCCGGATCGGTGACAGCGGCCGATAGTATTTTAAAGAAAAGCCGGGCGACCAATCATGGCCGGTATGAACGGAATTTAAGTTTCCGCAGCCCTATCCGGGAATTGGCCCTTACAGTTGAGATACACCTGATTTCTATTATTAATGCGGCCGGCATGAATAAGGGACTTCCCCGCTTATCGCCCTTTCTGATGGCTGGGATTGGTTTTTATTCATTTAATCCGCAGGCCAAATGGGAGGACAGGTGGTTTCCTCTACAACCACTACATACCGAAGGGCAGGGATTCACTATTTATCCTGAACGAAAACCCTATTCGCTTCAACAGGGAAATTTGCTGGTGGGTGGAGGATTAAAATATGAAATTAATGCCTGGCTTAACGGGCGAATTGAGATCCTGCACCGTTTTCTGAGAACCGATTACCTGGATGATGTAAGCCTGGACAGTTATGTTGACCCCGGTTTATTTGCCCGGGAGTTAACGCCCTCCCTGGCAAGACTGGCCCGGGCTTTGTCCGACCGCCGGGCCGAAGTAGATCCGGGGCATATCACAAATACTTCTTACCAGCGGGGTAACCCAAACAATAAAGATGGTTATTTTACTGTCGAAATCGGACTTGGAGTTGTACTGGGGAGGAGCCGCCGCTGAACAGAACGTGCATTTGCTTTGCAGTACAGGAGCCGAAACTGTATCTTTGAAAATACGATCCCTTACCCTTCGGAATACACTGTTTCATTTTTCCTGAACTGCATTCATGTCTGTACAACACCATACTATACCTGCGTTTAACAGCCTGCTTTCCTTCAGGCCCCTGGTGACTGCCCTCAAAAAGAATATTGAGGAAGGCAATACCGGAATGAAAAAACTTTATGGCCATGTGGTGAATGAACTGGAAGCGTACCCGGAGCTGATGGGTACTATACATGACCTTGCTTTGCTCGATCCGCACCATGAGCTGATCGAGGAATTATTATCCGCTGTCTTTCCGCCCACCACCGCCAACTTCATGTACGGAATCTCCTATCCTTTTAAGAACCTGGCGGTTTATGCATCCCCGCTATTTAAGAAAATAATGATCCGGGAAAATACGAATGAAATCCTGGTGGGTGATGACCCTGATCATTCCCTTGAACAACAGCGGCTGCGTTTTGCCTATGGCCTGATTCTGAAAAAATATTTCGGATTTGACAGTCCGGAGAGTTCAAAAGTAGTATACCCGGTAACCGATGAAAAGACCGGATTGACCCGCTATATGGAGATGCGGCTGGATGGACGGTTTATTGATGTATCTCCGGTGAAAGATATGCCACACCTACCCCCCAGCCTGCTGGATCCTTCCACCAACCGGCTTTATTCGGTGGAAGAGCTGATGAAACTGGTTCCGCTGGACCAATTTGTATTTGAAGGTCTGACCGTTCTACGGATAAATGATGTAACTGAACAGGCCGTAATCACCGAAATGAAAAATTTTCTGCTGGATTATAACGGCTTGCCCGGGAGTGTGTCCTATACGCGACTTGAAAAAATGATTCAGGACCTGATCGGGCTGAAAGACCTGACGATCGGGATCACTCCTTTTTTCCGGATTCAGGGTCACTATATCTATTCTGAACTCCATAACAGCCAGAGTCTGTTGTACCGGCAATGTACCAGTACAGCAGAAAAGGATGAGATCAGCGACTACAGTAAGATCCTGTTCCGGGATAATCACCAGCCGGTACTCTATCAGGCACTCGATCAGAAAAATACCGCACATATCCAATGCCTGCATAATTATTACCGGGCCGGCAGCCGTAGTATCATCATTTGTCCGCTCAAGCAGGGTAAGGAATTATTAGGATTGCTTGAGATAAGTTCGCATGAACCCGGTTACCTGCAGCCGTTTCACATCAGTAAAATTGAAGCTGCAGTCCCTTTGTTCAAAATCAGCCTGGAAAAGAGCCTGGAACAACTGAACAGCCAGGTGGAAGAGCTGATCAAGAAAAAATTCACCGCGGTACAACCAGCGGTGGAATGGAAGTTTACCGAAGTTTCATTGAATTACCTCATCAGTCACCACAAGCAGTCCGATACCCGGCTCGAACGGATCGTATTTGAACAGGTTTATCCGTTTTATGGCGCCATTGATGTACGCAATTCTTCCACCGCCCGGTCCAAAGCGGTACAGGCTGATTTGCTGGAACAACTGGAACTGGCGGCAGTAGTAATCCGAAAAGCCCAGCAGGGACTGACTTTCCCGATCCTGAATGATCTCGAGAATAAAATTGAAAAATACAGTACGGCGGTGGCAGACACCCTTCGTTCCAACGAGGAAATGGCCGTATATGATTTTCTGCAAGGTCAGTTACTGGCTGTATTTAATCACCTCCTGGAAACAGAACCTGCGGTGAAAGCGGAAACAGAAACTTATTTTGCCAGTCTTGACCCTCAGCGACAGTATTTGTACAGGCACCGGAAAGAGTATGAACAGAGTATTGCCCGCATCAATGAAACCCTCGCACGTTTTGTTGACCGGGAACAACTGGCCGCTCAGAAAATTTACCCGCACTATTTTGAACGGTTTATTACAGACGGACTCGAATTCAATATGTTTATGGGACAATCCATCAGTCCCCGGAAAAAAATGGATGAAATCTATCTGCGTAATCTTAAAATGTGGCAACTGACTATGATGGTAAAAGCAGCCCGGCTTACTGCACAACTGGAGCTGGAATTACCTATGCCATTGCGTACTACACAGCTGATCCTGGCAAGCAGCCAGCCGCTGACGATTTGTTTCCGGACTGAAGAACGAAAATTTGATGTAGATGGAGTAGGCAATACCCGCTATGAGATCATCAAAAAAAGAATTGACAAAGTGCATATCAAAAACAGTGAGGAACGGCTCACCCAACCCGGCATGATTGCCATTGTATACACCCAAGCAAAGGATGCAGGCGAATACAAGGAGTATATAGAATTTCTACAACAAAAAGAGTTGCTTCAACCCGGAGTTGAAAATCTTGACCTGGAAGAATTACAGGGTGTTTCCGGGTTAAAAGCCTTGCGTGTGTCCATACAACCGGATAAAACGAACGGAGCGGAGGCAATGAATAAACATACGTTGCTGACCGCCGGATAATTCCGGATAAACCGGTTATTTCCGGTAAGGAAAACGGAGAATTGTCGCCCTTTCCGCCCTGCCTTCATTGGAAATATACATATCCCCGTTTGATTTAAAGGTGATGCCTTCCGGCTGAGGAAACAATTTTTTCCCCAGTTCATATACTCCTTCGAGTTTGCCATCAAGGCTTGTAATGATCAGTTGATTGCTGGCCGATGAAAGGATAAATAGTTTTTGTAAAACCGGATGTATCGCGGCGGCTGAGGGTTCTATCCGCCCGCTTTTAAAAGGGGAGGCTGTTTTCACTTCATCCACAGAAATTGTAAATACCGGTTCCGGATTAAAACCGGTGGAATCTATATAACAGGCATAAGCACTTACAACCTGTTTATTATCTGATTCACAGTTTTTGCAAAGAATCACCAACGCATTCCGGACCGGATCAAAATACATCGACTCAAAATCATTTACTCCGCTGACTCCTGCTTTTCCTAATTCCACAGCTGATGCTTTCCCGGAACTGTCTTTGGCGATCATCAGTATCAGCCCGTCGCTCCTTAAAACATACGGAACACTGTTTACCACGACAACCTCTTCATAATCTCCTTTTTCCCCGAAAGGCAGTTCGCTTTTGATCAGTTTGGTTTCCTTATCCAGGTAAAATAATTTCCCGGACTCATCATTATGGGCAATAAATTCATCCAGCTTTTTGTCCCAGGCCAGCCCGGAAATCTCTTTCAGTTTGGGTTCCAGTTTATGGGTGAACACCTGGGCGAAACTATAATGGGGAGGTGATTGTATCCGTCGTACTTTACCCGTGCCACAACTGCTGATCAACACCGTCATCAACACGAAACCACAACAACAGTTACTGAAATTTAAACAACGCATTCTCTATTTTTCATTAAATTTATCAAAAGTTATCATTATATCATGATGGAAAATCCGTCAGCACTGTTGAAAGCAGCCCAGGAGTATGCCAGCCAGCTTATTACCACGAAAGTCGGCAAGGAAGTTACGTTCCATACCCTGCAGCACACCCGCGAGGTGGCGGAAGCCTGTGCCCGGATTGCTGAACAGGAAGATCTCCCTGAAGAAGATCTCCTGGCCCTTCACGTAGCGGCCTGGCTTCATGATACCGGGTACAGTGCTGGAAAAGCCAAAGGGCATGAACAAGTGAGCATTCAGCATATGCAGGAGTTTTTCAGTCTGCATCCGGCAGAAGAAGCTTTTGCGGAAAAAGTAAAAGGCTGTATCCTGGCTACCAAAATGCCCCAGAATCCGCAATGCCGGATTGAGGAAATTATTTGTGACGCGGATCTTTTTCACCTGGGTTCTTCCGATTTTAAAGAGAAAAGCCGTTTACTCCGCAAGGAATTAATTGAATTCAACGGGGAAGAATGGTCTAAAAAAGACTGGCGACAGAACAATATTGCCTTCCTGGAAGCGCATAATTATTTTACTGCTTACGGCAGAAAAGTACTGCAACCGGCCAAAGATGAACACCTAGCCCGATTACTGGAAAAAAATCCGGTTGAAAAAATCAAAGAAGAGAAATCCCAGGAGAAAGAAGATGATGAAGATCCGACAGAGCATTTATCCGAAGAAGAACTGAAGCTGAAGCGGATGAAGGAAAACCAGACTGAGCGGGGTATCAGTACGGTATTTCGTATAATGGCCCAGAATCAGTCGAACCTGAGCCAGATGGCCGATTCCAAAGCGAATATCCTGATCTCCGTTAATTCCATCATTCTTACG
>CAUJFR010000039.1 GCA_963169885.1 Bacteroidota bacterium | reverse complement strand
CTTGCCCATATTATTCATGTAAACGTTGTCGTAGAGCTGTTCCGCTTTCTCCGGTTTTTTTAATTCAATATTGATTTGCCCGGCAATACTTTCATAGCCATTCACTACTGAACCCACTCCCTTATTCAATTGAATCGACTCCACCCATGGACCGGGAATGCTGTTGAGTCCAAGGGCTGTGGCCAGTCCCCGCGGACCGGGCAGATTCTCCACAGTAAGTTGAGTATAATTGCCGCTTAAGCCAAGCAGCTGAATCTGTTTACTGCCCGTTACCGCATCGTTATACGATACATCAACGGAGGGATTGGTTTCAAAACTCTCACTGAGATTACAGCAGGCCGCTTTGAAGAGTTCATTTTCCGTCATCACCTGTGTACGGATCGTACTCAGAGAAGAAATGTAAGTAGACCGCCTTTTTGAGCTAAGGGTGACTTCGCCCAGTTGCTGGTTACTCGCCAAGATTATTTTCAGATCTGTGGCCGGCTGTACGGCGATGGTATCCGGCCGGTATCCAGTGTAACTGATGATCAGGCGGTCGGTCTCCGTGGTTACATTAATCTTAAACACCCCGGTACTATCCGTTACTGTACCAGTACCGGTTCCCAACCAGGCAATAGTGGCCCGTGCCAGTGGCCTGAAATTTCCCCGTTCATCTTCTTCCAGTACCACACCACGCACCATAGAAGTCCGGGTATTACCCGGATCCACAGACATTGTTTCACTATGATCCCGGTAAAGACAACATTCAGGCAATGCTTTATACGTATCGTTTTTGGCTTTCTTCAATTCTGTATCATGGCCGGCGTCAGCAATCCGGGTATGTACTTTTTCAATACGGGACAGCAACGTATCATAGGTCAGGGTCAGCAATTTGGTATCCGCATCCCAGGTGGCTTCTTTTACTCCTTTACCTTTGGCGGCCGCTTCAATCCGTTCTTTACACATTTCACAGTTCCCGGATACTTTCAGGGCAATGGTTATTACAGAACCCGTTTGCGCTTGTAAATTCTCTCTGCTGAAAAGCAGTAAAGAGAACAATACAAGCGGTATGATATTTTTCATGATAATGTATTAGATGAATGAAATAATCAGATGCATGGCGGTTCTTACCGGCCATAGAAACTGGATACTTCTTCATTAAATACGAAAAACGCCAAAACGAATAAATAAGGGGAAGGCGGATACTCCCGGTGGTCCATGGCTGTAAGCCGGGACGGGGACTGAAGCAGAAGTTATTGAACCGGACACCGGAATATAGTGTTCCGGAGACCCTACCTGAAATTCATTGACAATAAACAATGTCGGAAAACCCGGTTGCTGATCATCGGTGATTTTATAAACCGCCTGCTCATCGTGACAACAGGAATTATCCCGCTCTGTTTTCTCCATGCCGCAAAATCCACAACGTTCTTCCGGCTGAGTCGTAAAGCGAAGGGCGGCCATCCGGTTCATGCAATAATGACGTTGTACGCTGATCCCTGCGGTAAACGCAAGGTATAGAAAGGTCAATATGATCAGTCCGGTTTTGCGCACGGCATTTATTTAGGCTGCTTTTTCTTTAACGCATTCAGGAAAGTCCGTTCAAGGCTGATGAGCCAGCTTTGGGAAGCCATCCGCTGCATCGAGCCATTTAACTGAAAACGATAGCCCATATTTAATTTGGTGGTACTTCTGAAAATCAGCTGGACGGCCGGAGCCAGATCGAGGAACCCGGCCTTTTTATCCATTAATTGCTGACCAATTAATTCAATATAGAGGTTCAGATTGGTTTGCTTATAATCAGTATACTCTTTGGGCAATATCAGCAATCCACCAGACAGGGAATAATTCAATGACTGGTAACCCCGTTCGGGGATATAAATCACATTATCCTTACGTGATTTATGTAAAACCTGTGTATGGCCAATTGTACCGGATAATGCAAACTTATGCCAGAGTTGTGTGGCAACCAGCCCGGCTTCCACCCCGCCTTTATCGCCCATAAGCGTGATCTCATCATAATGAAAAGGAATCCTTGTTTCAGAAAACTCCGAATAGACCGCTAAACGGAAATGCCGGTGAATATCATCTTTGGACACTAAACGATACTTCGCATAGACATTAAACGATTCATAGCGGGTATCCGGCGTATGCATATTCGCAACCGAAATACCGGCCCGCAGCATCAGATTTTTATGAATGCCGAAAAAGACCTGTGGCATGAGGCGGTTGGAAAAACGACCATAAATGTTATCGCGGGTCACAAAGTGATTCTTGATTTTTACACTAAGCGAACGGGCAGGTAAATTTGATGCTGGTTCACTGAAAACATATAACTCCTGTGCATTGCCTTGCACGCACATTAAACTCAATAATCCGGAAAAAATCAGGTATCTCATTTGGAATAATTAATCAGTCACCCAACAATTCATTCAATGCTTTTTCGAGGTTCTTCCCTTCCAGGTCCATGGCTACCAGGACTCCGTCCTTATTGATCAGATAAGACGTTGGTATGGCAACGATACGCCACTGGTTCACCGTACCTGATTCCCATCCCCCTTTATCGATTACCTGGAGCCAACTGCCCTTATCTTTTTTTACGGCTTTTTGCCAGTCGTCAACATCTTCATCCAATGATACCGCAAGAATTTCAAAGCCTTTATCCTTATACTTCGGATATAGTTTTACCAATCCCTTATTGGAAATCCGGCAGGGACCACACCAGGAAGCCCAGAAGTCGAGCAACACCACTTTCCCTTTCAAGGATGAAAGCCGGATCGTATCTCCGTTGGCGGTCGGCAATGCCACTTCAGGGGCTTTATACCCTTGTTTGATTTGCGCCTGCACCAGTGTACCCATACATATAAGAAGGATAAGACCGGTGATTTGTTTCAATGAAAACATATAGAACTCATTAAAAAAGTTTCTCTCCCGTTATAAAGGGGAGAGAAACAATATACGTTGATCAAATGGTCACGTGATAGATCCGCTCTCCTTTTTTCACCCCTGCTTTCACCTGGTCCGCTTCTGCTTTACCGGTTGACAAGCTGGGGATCTTTACCGAACTGCTGATCTTTTTAAACGCTTTGGCAGTCAGGAATGATTTATCCTGCAGGGTAAAAGTTACTTCACCATTCAATACCCGGTTGGATTCCTTCAGAAAACGGAACCAGTTCATTCCTATTTTAATAATCCCATCCGGACCGGTATTGAGGTTCTTAAATGAACCGGTTACCTGTAACCCCCCTACAAAAAAACCGGCTCCCTCCACCGCATCCCTGATCGCATCCGGTTTTACTTCCACGCCCTGGTGGAATACAATACTGAAAGAGGAGTTCTTAATATCCGCTTTCACCGATTCCACAAAAGGAAGTTGCTTCAGTGCTTTATTAATGGCATTACTGCACAGGGCGCAGGTCAGACCGGTAGCCTGCAGGTTCGCCTTGCTGAACTGAGCCTGCATCAGCAGCACCTGTAATATCAATACTATTAACAACCCTGTTTTCTTCACGTTTATTTTTTTTGCTTAATCAGGATTTTTTACAGCAGTCTTTACCATCATGTCCTTCTTTGCTGCATTTGCCATCCTTGCAACAATCCATTTTGGCAGCCCCTTCTTTCTTGCAGCAATCTTTACCGGCATGTCCTTCTTTATTACATTTGCCCTCTTTACAGCAATCCATATTAGCGGCGCCTTCTTTTTTACAACAAGGTTTATCACAATTGCCGGCATTGGCACATTTGCCATCTTTGCAACAATCCATTTTCATGTCGCCCTCTTTTTTACAGCAGGGTTTATCACAATTGCCGGCATTAGCACATTTGCCATCTTTACAGCAATCCATTTTATCCGCAGCGGCCGCCTTGTCATACTTGCAGCAACCGGGAAGTTTATTGTAAACATCCATGGTGGCTTTAAAACCTGCATTATCATGTCCAACTGCGGCTATCTTTTCCTGGATCTTAGCGGCATTGGTGGTGGAACTGGTATAAGTGATGGTCAGTTGTTGTGTAGCCGCATCCCATTTGGCATCGGACGCACCGGCCTCTTTAGCCGCTTTCTCAATACGGGTCTTGCACATACCGCAATTACCGGAAACCTGGAATGATTCTGTTTTAGTCTGGGCAAAACCCAGCGAAGTAATGGCTACCATAACGGCAGTCAATGAAAATAAGCGAATCGTTTTCATAATAAATTTTTATTAATTAATGAATAAATAATATCGTGCCATAAGACACAAAGGTTGACCGGCTGTTGCCAGTCGCTATAAAATAATCAGCGTATCAGATCCGGAAGACATTAATCTGCAGGTAGGTATCCTGTTCGGATAGTAGTGGCGGGGGATTTATAAAGGCGTTCACCTGTCCCAACTCCGATTCAAACGGAGCATTCAGAAAAGGGGAAGGTTCAATTGCCAGTTCAGTGGTAAAAACAGGTGTATTATCCGTAGTACTGACTTTATTCTGATCCTGTTCCAGTTTAAAGACTTTCACTTCATCGTGACAGCAGGTATTGCTTTCATGTAACAACATCCCGCACTGACCACACTGGTCTGATTCATCCCCGAAAAAATGGACAGAAGCCAGCCGGTCCATGCAATAATGCAGGTTGACCACTACCCCACAGGTTACGGTGAGATAGCATAAAAAAGATATGGTCAGGACCAGTTTCTTCATGTCAATGCAAAGATACTCGCAAAATTGAAGAATACTAACTGAGTTTTATCAGGGGCATTGATTTGAGAATCAATTAACAAAGCGCCAGAATACCCCCAGTCTGAACTGCAGACCCGGCAGGGCGTAAAAGGGAGCTACCAGGTTGTTACGGGTAAAACCGAATCCGTTGAAATTCCGGGCGGTATTGAGGTTTTCCATCCGGACAAAAGCGGTAAAGGGCCGGATTCTGAAATGCACATAGGCCGCAATATCGGGCAATGGATTCCGGATGACCGTGGTATCCTGGTAGAAAAAACGACCCATTACCGGTGAATAATGATCCGCTTTATAGGCAGCCCGGTACCTGATCTCCGTGCCAAAAGCAATATCCAGATTTTTAAACCCTAAACTACCCTCATACCCGATCCGGTTACGGGTATATAAGGCCGGTACATTGACCGGGGCCTCGCCTACCCGTTGCTGAAAATACAGTTCGGCATGCCAGTTCCAGTGGTTGCCGATCCGGATCGTTTTCTCTACTGCTATCTGAAGCAGGTTAAAGAGGCTGCTTTCCTGGTTCACTTCAAAATAATTATCCAGGTAGGTATAATTCGTGACCAGGAAATAATGGCCGGTCAGTTTCATTTTAAATGAGGGCAGAAAATAAGAGGCAAAAAGATGAGTATTGTTTTCCTTTTTCAGGTTTACCACTGATTTCATCAGGTAAAAACTACTTCGGGAATCAAACATAAACGAGGGGGTACGGCTCGTGTTTTCAAATCCGAGTTCCAACGACCCGGCTTTTTTGCTCAGCAGGCTCTGCAGACGGATATGCGCCTCATAATCCCCGGAATTATACCCGGTGAAAAACAATCGACCATTGGCCTGGATATCCCAACGCTGGTTTTTTGATTTATTCCGGTATTCCGCATGTCCCGCCGTATTAAAAAAATTCAGTTTACCCGAAGACAAAGTGCCGGTGATTGTCTGTACCAGTAATCCCAGTTTAATAAACTGATGCAGATTTTTGGCATCCGGAAACTGGTAAATGGAAAAATCATTGTTCAGCAATTTCCATTTATCCGAAAACAGGGCTGTATCATTGGCATCTCTGAGTGCAGTATCATAGTACGCCCGGTAATAAAGTGAATCCCCTGCATTATCCTGAAAAGTATAACTGTTACGATCAAACTGGAGGGTATGTTCAAAACGCAGTCGTGGAAAGAACAATGGGATAATAGTGGAATCGGTGACCAGGGAATCCTTTTTTCCAAAATCATACTGTTGACGGAACAGCAGGGTGGTTTCGCTGTACTTATTTCCTGTATTGATTTTATTACCAAAAAAGTTGGTGGAAAAAACCTTTTTACCCCCGATTCTTGTATTGATATTATAACGTTCCTTAAAGTCCGGATCGTTCAGAATATCCGTGGTATCAATAATGCCTCCGTTTTCATAAGCCTGAAGTTTATTGGAAAGCAAAACGAAATAATTATTGTACCGCAGATTTTTCGATTGATACTTTGAACTCAGCAGGTAATTATTATGATTGCTGTTCTGGTTCTGGAAAGACCCGGGAGAATTGATCAGCCGGTACTGAAACAGAAAATTCCAGTTGGGCTTGATATTCTGGGTATGAATCAGGCTGATCATCTGTTCCACCCGGCTGCCAAGCATATAATTCAGTTCTGAATAGGGACGGGTGGTATTAAAAAAACGAACTTCGCTCAGTTTCCATTTATATACATCAAAGGCGTGAAAACCCGGATCAAAACCAGCATTTAATTCCGGGGAAAAAAGCAATGAACGGGTGGCCAGGCCGGTATTCCCCAGGTTGATCGAGGTTCCCGGAAGCGGAAAGCGACGGGTAAAATCACCGACCGAGGAATCGAGTTTGTACTGCCGGGTAGAATCCATATACCGGAAACTGATCGTGATGGAATCCTCTGAATTATCCCGGTGTTTCAGGCTGTCATTTCCACTGCCACCGGAGAAACTGCTACCCAGGTTTTTAAGCCGGTTTCCCAATTGCATAGCAGGCTCCTGTGCCAGCAAGGCCTGGGAAATAAAAAGCAGTAAAAAAAAAGACAGGTATATATAGTTGCTTCTCAGAGTAAAACTGATTTGATAAAAGATGAAAAAACGATGCAAAATAGCGCTGCAAAGGTAAACATCGGCGTTTATTCTGTTAATTAAAATAATAAGTCTGTTCCTCTTGTCCTTTCAGAATTTGGATGTACTGGGTACCGCAAAAAATCACAGTCCTTTTCATCACACAACAAGCCCCTAAGCCGGGGATTTCTAAAAACCTCGGTATAATCCATCCATTTCCCGTCCACCTTGATCCGGCGGTAAACCAGCCGGATTCCCTGGCTGTAATCCACCCACCAGTATATATGACCGGTATATAAAGGTTGTATAACACGTCCTCCCGGTTGATGCCAGCCATAAATAGCTACCCGGTCCGGTTTTTTGTCCCGGCTGATCTTTCCGGAAATCACGACATCTTTTTTGATACCGGCAATCAGTCCCTTTTTACCTTTTCGCTGACCTTCGATAATCAGGTGATGCTGCCACATGGACGGGGTACTATCCCGGTAAGCAAAGAGGGGGACGGGTCTGAGTTTCACTGTTGCCGCCTGGTAAATATCATCCACCATTTTCCGGGTGGGCAGGAAACATTGCAGGCTGTCTGCTATCTGTTGGGCCGCATAGGGTGTAATACAAACCCTCGCCCAATCCTTCTGGGTGCCGATACTCAGGTAGTCCGGTGCCACATAAAAAACGGCCTTCATTAATTTTCCGGTCATGCTGTCTTTCACTGAAACCCGGACCGCCACAAAATGCCGGAGAAAGGAAGGCAGATTTCCCGCGAGGGCCTCCCGTATCACCAGGGAATCCCGGGATGCCCAATTCATGGCGGCAGCCATTTCGTAAAAGCGGGTACCCGTCAACCCGTTACCCTTATGAAATGGCATTTTCCTGACATGGCCACACGCGTTCAGCATAAAGACTAAGAAAACAATAACCAACTTAACCATACCCGAATATATAAAAAAGGGTCGCCGTAAGAAAGGCGACCCGGTTTTATTTGAAAAATGCCATTACCTATTGCCGGATGAATTTGGCATACATGGTTGAGTTGGCTGTATGGAGCTGAATCAGATAAGTGCCTGGAGCCACATTGTCTAATGGTACTGTTAAGCGCTGCTGACCTGCTGAAACGAGCATCGATTTGATTGTCCGGCCAGTATAATCTGATAGTAATAAAGTTGCTGCAGCGGAAAGCGGTTTCTTTAAGTTCAATGTCAGATTGCCAGCGGCAGGATTGGGATAGATTTCAACCATCAGTTCATCAGCAGGAACCACTACCCGTATTACCTTAGTATAAGTGAAGGTATTATTCTGATCAATTAATTTAAGGCGATAAAATACATCTCCTTTTAGTGTTTGGTCTTCATCACGGAATAAATACTGGAATTTTCCGTTCATCCATTCAACCGTTCCTGCTTTATGGAATGTGCGGCCGCCATCCGTACTTCTTTCCACTTCAAAACGGTCAAACCCTTCGGGGGTTTCAATATCCCAGTTCAGTACAACTTTATTTAAAGAATATAAACCAGTAAACTGAATAAGTTTTACAGGTAAAATAATTCCACAACCAGCCACCCACACCTGGTTAACATATTCGGGATGATCTACAAAGGGGTTCCGATTCCCCTGGAACAGGTAGCCTGTATTATTTCGGTTAATCTCTTTCTGGCTCACCGGATCCAGGTTATGCCAGTTTATCATCATTTGCAGGTAAGGGAGTTCCACCGATGGCCAGGTTGTACCATCAAATGCCAGATTTCCTTCAGTTGACAAAGCTTCCCATGCTGACATATTACTCTGGTAACGGGTTACAAAATAGAAAAAAGCCCGGGCAACATCTCCTTTAAAGCTATCAATTGGTTCAAAGGCAGTGGCCCCCGTTAGTCCGGTTGCCGTATTAGCTCCCAGTTTTCCACCGTTCAGACTAGTAAAAGTTGGCGCATTTACCACCCCATATATATAATTACTTCGGGCTGCATTCACCACTTTATCAGTTGGGAAAATATGGAAATAGTCGCTTTCCGGTCCGATAGAACCAGATGCCGCACTGGCTCCAAACCAGCTTTGAGGCACACTGTGTTCCCTGTTATATAATACGCCTTCTGTGGCCGCTGCTCCGCCATTATCCTGTTGCCCACCACTAGCTACAGTACCTGGTATAAAATTATAAGGATCCGTACCCGATGGATTGTCACTGTAAATATCCCAGATTACATTCGCAGATCCAGCACCTACTTCTCTGGGTTTAATATCAGATACCAGGTATTCAGTCCAGAGATTACCATAGGTTTTTGGCGTCATCCCTGTTGTAATAATCGAAGAGAGTGCTGTTTTAAGAAAGGAACAAGTAAGTCCGGTAGCGGCAGAATAATAACCGGCCGGTTCACCGCCACCAGCTGTGGTTGTAAAATTTGAAACAGTGGTACCGGTTATTAAATAATCTGGGGCCCCTGCACAGGCATTATAAGTGTACACCGTTACAAAATACGAGGTACTGGCAGTGAGACCTGTGACGGTTACAGATGACCCGACTCCTGCATAAATTGTTTGCTCACCGCCGCCATAAGAAGTGGTTGCCGGATATTGGATGCCATCTACCGGATTAATAAAACTATTTGATGTGTTTATTTTTACAAGTGAAGCGCCCCCGTTTCCGCCAGACCAGCTAATACTGGCTGAAGTACTGGATGCACCAGGGGTTATAACACCAACTTGTACAGTAGGTTGCTGGCAACTGGTGGTATTGTTATTTATTGCGGGAGCTGCAGTTGTATAACAGTTATCTGCACTGTTAAAAGTAAATACCGAGATATGATAAGTGGTACCAGCAGTAAGTCCTGTTACCGAAACGGAATTTCCCGTACTGTTATACACCACATACTCACCCGTGGCAATAGTCTGACCTGATCCAAATATGGAATTTGCGGTATAGGCATTGCCACTTGTTGGGACTCCTGTAACGCCCCCCCCCTGCTTAATTACGACCAGTGAATTCGTTCCACTTCCGGATGTCCAGTTAAGCGAAAACCCACTGGCCGATGTCCCACTGAAAGTAACATTACTGGCTTGAGTAACAGGGGATGAGCAAGAAACCCCAAAGCCGGTCCAGCTGAGATCATCAATTGCGACCCGCTGTCCGGTTACTGTTTGTTCAATCGCCAGGATAAAGGTTCCGCTGACATTAATATTATTTATTGTGGCTGTTGTGGCTGTGGTCTGTGTGGTGGGTACAGAAACAGTTCCAACCACTGTGCCATTAACACGAATGGTAAGCGATGCGTTAATGCCAGTAAAGAGATACTTATACTTAAATGACAGATTGCCTATACCCGACGTAATGTTACCGGATGTAATGCTGCTGTTTCTGATTCCAGCCGCAAGACCGGTAATAGTCTGATCCGCCCTGGTATCAGTCGCCGTCCAGGTAATACCACCGTCCCCAGTCCAGTTTCGGCTTAAATAAGATGAACTGGTAGTAACAGGCATGCTGGAAAAACTCTCCAGGCCCTGACTGAGCGAATTCAAAACAAAAACAAAGACAACGGTAAAAAGCAGGAATGGTTTTTTCATCTTTCTCGAATTTGTATATTGGATTTAATTGGATACTGATTAAATATTCAGGAAACCCGGAATATTAATTTTGTTTGATAAATTTCTGTGTCTGATACACTTCACCACCTGTTCCACTTAACCGGATCGTATAAAACCCAGGCGCCCATCGGGCAGCATCCACCTCTAAACGTCTTGTGCTAATTGTCCGTTTCATCAGCTCCCGTCCGGTGATATCAGATATGGTAACGATTACTGGCTCATCTGCGGATGATTCGATTGTAAAGTGATCTGAAAAAGGATTCGGGAAAACGGCCATCCGTTTTGCGCCCAGGTTGCTTACCACTTTCATATTACTATAAGCTATTTTTCCATCCATGGCAACCGATTTAATCCGATAATAAAGCAGAGGGGCTATTGCCAAATCATCTGTAAAAACCCCTGAATAGGTATCACCTGACCGTTCGGCTTTTTCATTTTTTAATTCAGAAAAAACAACTCCATTGAAACTACGCTCCAGTGAAAAGTAGTCATAGCCGGACGAACTGACCATCTGCCATTTGAGCGTAACCTGATCTTTTTCTTTTTTAAGACCCGTGATAGAAAAAGTTTTTTCATCCAGAATGACCATTGGGCTGGGAACACATCCATAGTTATTGACCCATATACTACCCCCAGAACCTGTTGGTACAATCACCCCTGCATTACCTGCAGAAGGAGCCGGGCCGTTGGTATAAATTGTATTACTGGACTGATAATTGGCAGGTATCGTATTCCCCCCCCCGGTATAATTATATATAACACTTGTTCGCGAGCTCCCATTTGAATTTACAAAATAGCCTCCACTGCATGCGGACAATGGGGTATATGCCCCATTTCCAACCACCAGGTAATATTGTTGTATCGGAGTGCTGCCAGAACAATGATTGGAAAAATTCAGGTTGGTGGCCGGCACATCAAGTCCACAGCCTCCCGCACCCAGAAATACACTAAAAAGACCACCCGGTATAATCCCGGTAGCTGGTACCTGCTGAAACACCGGACACCCTGCAATTGTATTTAAAGTAGTCCGGACATTATCAATAGTGGTGGCATCTGCAGGTGTGCCTGGATCAAGTATCCGGAAACAGGATAATCCGGAACCCGATACCCCGCAATTTTCAAGACTGGGAGTAAAGGTTGGCCGTGGTGCATTAATTACATTTTTTCCATACCAATACCAGTTAAAATCGGGCTGAACGATCGGCGAAACAGAGGTGTGATTTATTGAAGCGAAACCCAGGTTTCCAACATTGATAGGTGTATTGGCAAGACCAATAATAAATTCGTTACCACCATCTAATCCACATGGATTTATAAATTGGGTGATAAGCCGGATTGACTGCCCGTAGGTAACAACCGCTGCATGAAAAAATACAGCCGCCAGAATAGTGGATTTCCTCATAATTGGATTTTATGTAGGCAATATTAAAAGTTTACACTTATTAAAAAATGAAATAATACGCAAATTGTATATAAAAGAGTACTTATATGTAAAATCACTAGTAACTACACAATTCTTATTACGTATATTTACGTATTGCACCCCCCCATCCTGCCAACATTGCATGGCAAATTTCTTGTTTTATCGTCCCCTCATAACAGGTGTTTTTTTAATTAAAATGATTGGCCGGGCCATTCTGTTCCAGTAGAATAATGGACCATTAGGATATAGTGCAACAAAAAATGTAAAGTAATAAACCCCTGATATATGCCTGATTTTGAAGCATGAATAGAAGACTTTGAATACTAAAAAATTATATCTTTGCGCAAATTTTTCCATTATGAATCTCCATGAATACCAGGCGAAGGAACTACTGAAAAAATACAATGTTCCGGTGCAGGAAGGATTTGCCTGCAGCACAGTACACGAAGCGGAAGAAGCCTACCGCCAGATCAAAAACCAGTTCGGCAGCAGCTTCGCCGTCGTGAAAGCACAGATCCATGCAGGCGGCCGCGGTAAAGGAGCCATTAAAGAAAATGGAATCAACGGGGTGAAAGTGGGAAAGAATATTGAAGATATCGCAGACTTCGCGAAAAAAATACTGGGAGGAACCCTGGTAACCCTGCAAACCGGACCAGCCGGTAAAGTGGTGAATAAAATACTGGTGGCCCAGGACATGTATTATGACGGCGTGAGTGACCGAAAAGAATTCTACCTGTCTATCCTGCTCGACCGTACCAAGGGTCAGAATGTGATCATGTACAGTACCGAAGGCGGTATGAATATCGAGGAAGTAGCCCATAATACCCCCGAAAAGATTTTTAAAGAATGGGTACATCCTTCCGGTGGACTTCAGGGATTCCAGGCACGTAAAATCGCATTCAACCTGGGACTGAGCGGAGACGCATTCAAGAATTGCGTAAAATTTGTGACCAATCTTTACAACGCCTATGTTGGGCTGGATTGCTCCATGCTGGAAATTAACCCGCTGTTCAAAGCGGCTGATAATAAAATCGTAGCTGTTGACTGTAAGATGAACCTGGACGACAATGCCCTCGTACGTCATGCTGATCTCTCTTCCCTGCGCGATGTTACAGAGGAAGATCCGACTGAAGTGGAAGCCGGTCAGTTCAACCTGAACTTTGTGAAACTGGATGGCAATGTGGGTTGTATGGTGAATGGGGCTGGTCTGGCCATGGCCACTATGGACATGATCAAACTCAGCGGTGGTGAACCCGCCAACTTCCTGGATGTAGGCGGTACAGCCAATGCGCAAACGGTGGAAGCCGGATTTAAAATCATCCTGAAAGATCCTGCTGTAAAAGCGATCCTCATCAATATCTTCGGTGGTATCGTTCGTTGCGACCGGGTGGCCCAGGGTGTCATTGATGCCTACAAAAATCTCGGCAACATTCATATTCCGATCATCGTTCGTCTCCAGGGCACCAATGCCGTAGAAGCCAAAAAGCTGATCGATGAAAGCGGTCTGGAAGTTCAATCTGCTATTTTGCTGAGTGAAGCGGCTGAACTGGTGAAGAAAGCAGTTGCTTGAGAAAGTTGTAAGTAATAAGTTTTAAGTTATAAGTAAGGAGTCCCGGTTGTTTGACCGGGACTTTTTGTTTTTTGAAGGGCCTGGGAACTTCCAGTTCCCGGGTTGTATTATGTCGCCTGTGGCGACAGTAGAAAAAGCCCTGCTGGCCGCTCAACGAGGCGTCCCGCCTCGTCTTACTCTACGTTATTCAGACCTGGCAACACAATAGTGCTTTTCAATCCTTCCCTCTCCCTTATGCCTCGTCTTCCTTCACTTTACTAATCCAGGCTGCACTATTTCCCTTTTCCCTTATGTAATCTGATCAACGATGGCATCCTGTCTCAAAACCATCTATTATGAGACAGCTTTTACTTCTGCTGGTCTGTATGGCCATGCTCAAGATTAATGCCCAGACTAAGAAAACGGTAGAAAGCAAAATTGATAAAGTAACTGTTTTTCTCGAAGGTGCCCAGACCCAGCGCAGTGCTAAAGTCAACCTGACTGCCGGCAAGTTCGAACTCGTATTCAATAATATCTCACCCGCTATTGATGTGCAGAGTATACAGGTAAAAGCTGAGGGAAATATAACGGTGTTGTCTGTCATTCACCAGCAAAACCACCTGAAGGAACAACAAAAACAGACTGAGATCAGTGAAATCGAGACCCAGAAAGAATCCTTGCTTGAAAAAATTGCTTTGCAGCGAAATATCCTGAATGTATTTAAACAGGAAGAAACCATGCTGGTAAAAAACCAGCAGATCGGGGGCGCGAATAATGGGCTGAAAGCCGCTGACCTGAAGGAAGCGGCCGACTTTCAGCGTAGCCGGCTGACAGAAGTGTACCAGAAACAAATGGAAACGGACCGATCGGTAAAAAAAATGGAAGCGGAATTGGTCAAAATGAACCGGCAGCTGGCAGAGTTGAATCAGAAATCCGATATTTCCACCAGTGAAATTCATGTAACGGTCAATGCCAAAGAAACCACCAACAGTCAGTTTACACTGACCTACCTGGTCCGGAAATCCGGCTGGTATCCCACCTATGATATCCGGGTAAAGGATATCAGCAGCCCGATCAGTTTGCAGTATAAGGCGAATGTATTTCAGCAAAGCGGGGAAGATTGGAAGGATGTAAAACTCTATTTATCTACCGGTAATCCCAATGAAGATGGCACTAAACCGGTGATCAATCCCTGGTTTCTGAAATACTATTACCCATCCGCATTCACCAACGCGCTGCAGGGAAGGGTTGCCGGAGTGAGTTTATCAGCAACCGGCGGTGTTATATCAGGCAGAGTCACCGATCAACAAGGCAACCCAATTCCCGGAGCCAGTATCGTACTAAAAGGTGCCCGTACAGGGGCTGCAGCTGATATGAATGGCAGTTTTAATCTCAATGTTGGTACTGGCTCTTCTGTCCTGGTGGTGAGTGCCATTGGCATGGAGACAACAGAAATCATTCCGTCATCTGCCTACATGAATATTTCACTTAAAGAAAACTCAAAAGACTTATCAGAGGTAGTTGTTACCAGTGCTTATTCGAATTCCGGATACAGCAATTGGGAAAAATCTCCAGTTACTTCAGCGAACGTCCGAAAAAAGAAAGAGCAAACAGCGATCAGCACCACCACCAGCTACCAGCCCACCACCACGATCTATGAAATTGATGACCCCTACACGGTACTGAATGATGGAAAGACCTATACGGTGGATATTGATGGTTATGAACTGAAAGCGGAGTTTGAATATTATGCCGCGCCTAAATTTGAACCCGATGCTTTCTTAACCGCCCGCATTGCAGACTGGCAGGAACTAAACCTGCTGCCGGGTGAAGCCAACCTGTTTTTCGAAGGTACTTTCCTGGGCAAATCAAATTTGGATGTGGCCAGCGCCGGTGATACCCTGAATATTTCACTTGGCCGTGACAAAGGAGTTGTGGTAAAAAGGACTTTACTGAAGGAGTACAGTTCACGGAAATTCATAGGCAGTAATAAAACGGATACCCGTCAGTATGAAATTGTGATCCGTAACAATAAACAGCAGGCCATCAGTATTACAGTTGATGATCAGTTCCCGATATCCACGATGAAAGAAATAGAAATTCAGGATCGTAAATATGACGGGGCCAAACTGGATGATGATACGCAGAAACTCACCTGGCAACTGACCGTTGAACCTAAAAAAGAAAATAAACTCAGCTTTAAATACGAGGTAAAATATCCACGCGATAAAGTCTTGCAGCTCGACTAACAGTTGGTTTTGGTTTAGGGAAATGAGTAATGAATAATGAGTAATGAGTAAACGACGACGCACCTGAAAGAAAAGAGCCATTCTTTTTTCGGGGTGTCCCTTACTCATTACTAATTACTGATTACTCATTCTTACGTTTCACCATTTCGCCCTAACTTAGCTCCATGCCCCCCATCATTCGCCCCATCCAACCTGCCGACAACCCGGTTATCGCCAAAATCATCCGCGATACACTGACGGAATTCGGCGCCAATCACCCGGGCACTGTGTACTACGATCCCACGACCGACACACTGTTTGAATTATTCCGGCAGGAGAAATCGGTGTATAATATTGCTGTGGTAGATGGAAAGATCGTTGGCGGCGGTGGCATTTTCCCGACGGCTGGTTTACCGGCAGATACCTGTGAACTCGTAAAAATGTACCTGCTTCCTGAAGCCAGGGGCACGGGTTTAGGCACACAACTGATTAACCGTTGTCTGGAACAGGCAGCGGCCAATGGTTTCAGTAAGGTTTATCTCGAGACCATGAACGAACTGAAAGCTGCGTTGAAAGTATATGAACGCTTAGGCTTTTCCTACCTCACCGGACCGATGGGTAATAGCGGGCATTTTGGTTGCCCGTTGTGGATGATGAAAGAGCTAGAAGCGAGAAGCGAGAAGGGCCTGCTAAGAAACGTAATCTAAATGAAAAGCACCAGTTTCCAAAGATGTTTTTCTAAAAAATATTCAACCAACACCCTTCAGCAGGGGCTGTTGTCCGAAGCATCGGACTTCTAACTACTATCTGCTAACTACTAACTGTCACAAGCACCGCCTCATATACCGGACTGAACAAATACACTTTTCCCGAGGGCAGTTCAGTGCATTTATAGCGTTTGCGCAGCTTCTCTCCTTTTCTGAATACCCGTCCATCTTTAATGCGGAATAAACTACCCATTGGGAATTCTTCGATCAGGTGATGATTATCCTTCTTTGCATCATAGCGTCTTAAGACCCGTAGCAGTCCGTCTTCCGCACAACTGCTGGCAGCTGGATTCTTGAGGGATTCAGTCAGTTCTTGCTGGATATCCGGGGGGAACACCTGGTTTTGTACAAACTGATGCAATAATTTTCCGAAAACTGATTTCCACTCCCGGCCATGTGCATTCACCCGGTTGCCATATTGTTCAAACGTTAGGAGATGGGCAATTTCATGCAGCAGTGTGACGAGGAAGGCATAGGGATTGAGGTTGCCGTTTACGCTGATGCGGTGATTCTGCTGATGCGTCCGGTGGCGGTAATCCCCTAAAATACTCTTTCGTTCACGGGCAATGGTCAGGTGAACTTTGTATTCATGGAGGTAATGCAGCACTGCTTCCCCCGTACCCGGTGGAAGAAATTGTTCGAGGTGATTGACAGGGACTTCTTTTTTAGGCATGCGACTGCTGCTTCATTCTTTTAAGTGTTGACATCAGGGCCCTGATCTCGATGGCCGTATAGATGATATACAACAGTGCACACACGGCCAGTCCGGGTTTATTCACCTCCTTTTTGGCGATCATTATGTATGTAAAAGCCGCAATAGCCAGGATAAAAAACTTAATCAGGAAACTGCCGTACATGGCGCGTATAAAAGCCTGAGAATTGGACGAATGGAGTGAACGATAGGTGATCAGGTAGGAAACCAGGATCACCACAAACAGGAGCAGGTTACCGAGGATCAGCAGTTCCTGGTTGAAATGGTATTTCTCCAGCAGGGATTTGGCGGTCAGGGCCAGTGCATTGACAAGGATAAATACCAAAAACAAAGGACGAATAGGTTGCAACAGTGATCTGTTCATTTTTTATCGGACCTGCTGGTTTCCCGGAACAGTTTATAAAACAGTGCCGACAGGACGACCAAAGGTAAGACACAAGACAGCAATGGAAAGGTATGCAGCCAATTATCCGCTTTGATTCCGGCAAATACAGCGATTCCGATAGCTGCCAGCAGCTGAGTGCCAAGGCCTGCATACCGGAGTAGTTCTTTGTTGTTATTTCGCTGCGGCGACGGTGACGGCTGATTCATTGTTTGGCATCTCTACAATATTGGCCCCCATATGGCATTGACCGTTGAAAGTAGCAGAGGGTTCTACCTGCAGTTTGCCGGCATAGATATTTCCGGATACAAGACACTCTCCTCTTAACTGAAGAAGCTCCTTGGCCCTGATATTGCCGTTTACTTTTCCGGTAATATCGGCCTGGTTGCCGGTGATATCCCCTTCCACCACCCCGCTGCTGCCCACAATAATCTTGGATCCGCTTTTGATATTGCCAATTACGGTGCCATCGATACGCAGATCGCTGCTGCTGCTGATGTCGCCTTTTAATACAGTGCCTGCACTGATCAGGGTAGCGCCCCCGCCATTACCATTGGATACTGGTTGCTGCATGTCGGTTTTGTTTTTGTTGTTGAACATTGGTTTTATCATTAGTCATTAGAAATATCCGGTTTGGGCACCACGATAGCCGTGGTATCCAGTTTAGCGGTTTCCGTACTTCCCAGGGCTTTTTTCAGTCCCAGTATATACTGGGTCTTATAGGCATCCTGCCTTTCCACGGAATCGACCCGGTACTGAAGCCGTTTTAGCTCCATAACTGACTTATAATCATTACTTGTACCTGGTATATAGTACTTCAAAGGTGTGAAAACGATGAGGGCAACTGTAAGTCCGACCAATACTACAAATATTGTGCTCAACATGACATAAACGCTCAGCCGGGACAATTTAAACGTGACAACTTCCTCGTAAGTGTCGTCATTCATCACCACCAGGCGGTATCGGTTTCTCAGCCTTTGCAGGGTGGAGCCGGCTTCTAATTTGGCCATAAAAGGATTTTTGGTGTTTAAAGATAGTAAATGAACCCTGCTTTTCCGGCGGATTCAGGTCAAAATAATTTGACCTATTTTTATACTAAATTATTTGAAATTCAGTTATTAAGACTTTAGATTGCGCCGGCAAATGCGAGCAAAACGACATATCATTTTTTTCCTTTTCTCCCTTATCCTTTTACAGGCCGGTCTACCTGCTATTGGTCAGCTGGGCTTTGACCTGAATATTAAAAAACCAAAGGAATACGAAGAGCGGATTCTCCGTTCGGAAAAAGCCGATAAAAAATTCACCGTTCCCCGCCGATTTGTGCAAAATACCGTAACGCACTACAATTACACGTTTAATGCCAATAACAAACTGAATGAAGTATTGGCCAGGGCCAAACAGGCGTTTAAAGACGACTATTCCAAGCTATTGCCTTTTTACAATTACTCGCTGGATGTTACGGCAGCCGACTCGTTACAACTGGACTCGATCACCATTAAAGCATCATCTGGTATTGCCTTACATGATCTCAGGAATGACTGGGTGGACAATCTATACCTGCTCTGGGGAGCTTCCTACTATCTGCAAAAGGATTTTGACTCGGCTTATCAGATGTTTCAGTTTATCAATTACGCATTTGCCCCTAAAGAAAAAGATGGCTACTATAAAACGATCGGCAGTGCCCGTGACGGAAATTCAGCACTGAGCATTTCTACCCGGGAAAAAAGAGGACTGGCGAAAAAAATGTTCACAGAACCACCGAGCCGGAACGATGCATTTATCTGGCAAATCCGGAATTTCCTGGCCCAGGACCAGTTTGCCGAAGCCTCCAGCCTGATTGTTACCCTTCGCGATGACCCGGCCTTTCCGTCCCGTTTGATGAATGACCTGCATGAAGTGCAGGCTTATTCGTTTTACAAACAAAACAACTGGGATAGTGCCGCCTTTCACCTCGTTGAGGCACTGAGTAATGCCGGCAACCAACAGGAAAGAGCCCGTTGGGAATACCTGGCTGGTCAGCTTTATGAAATGGCCGGCAATTTTAAAGAGGCCCGGAAAAATTATGATCGTTCAATCAGTCGTACCACCGACCTGGTGATGGAGATATATGCCCGCCTGGCAACAATCCGCACCAATAAGGATGATGGAGAGGCTGATATACAAAAAAATGTGGCCGAACTGGTAAAAATGGCCCGGCGTGATAAATATGCCGATTACCAGGATATAATTTACTATATGGCGGCCCAGATGCAGCTGGAAGGAAATAAAGTGCAAGAGGCCCTTCAGTTGCTGCTCCTCAGCACGCAAGCACCTAATAATAATCCCGGACAAAAGAATAAGGCATTTCTGCAAATGGGTGATCTGTCCTTTTTGCAAAAAGCATATAAAAACGCGTATGCCTATTATGACAGCATCAAGCTGGACGATCCTTCCATTACCAATCCGGATGCAATTTCTTCCAGGAAAACAGCTTTACGGGAGATTGTGGTCAATATTGAAATCAGGGAAAGACAAGACAGTCTGCAGCGGATTGCGGCACTGCCAGAGGATGAACGGCGTGACTATGTAAAAAAACTCGTAAAATACCTCCGGAAACAACAGGGACTAAAGGATGAACAGCCCACCCTGACAACGGGTATACAAACAACCGGTAATCAACCACCGGCTACCCTTTTCCCATCGGGTGACACCAAGGGCGAATGGTACTTTTATAATACCAATGCCCGTTCAAGAGGGCAAAATGAATTCAAAGCCAAATGGGGCAACCGGCCCAATACAGACAATTGGAGAAGAGGCGCAGCGATCCTGAATAACCGGATGAATGCCTCCCCGGGGGGTAGTAATCCGCAGGATCCCGGAAACAACAGTGGTGGCGACATGAGTAATGGAATCAGTTTTGACGATTTGTATGCCCGTCTTCCGTTGACAGAAGCCCAACTGGCGCAATCCAATGATTCTATACAGAAAGCCTTATTCAACCTTGGTAAAACATATATTCAGGGTATTGAGGATTGTAGTGCCGGCACCGCAACACTTGAGGAGCTGCGGGCAACATATCCCGATTTCATGCCAATGGATGAAGTGTTGTTTAATCTGTTTTATTGTTACAATAAAAACGGGGAAACTGGTAAAGCCGCCGAGATTAAAAAACTGATGGAGGGTAAATTTGCCGCCAGTAACCTTACCACGATTGTAGTTACCGGTAAAAATCCGGCCGATGATGCGGGAAACAGTGCCGCTAAAAAAACCTATGAACAGATCTATGATCTTTTCATTGAAGGCGATTTCGCCGCTGCAATAGCCATGAAAAGAACCGCTGACAGTCTGTATGGGAATAACTACTGGACCCCACAACTGCTTTACATTGAAGCGGTCTATTATATTAAGCAACGGGATGATAATGAAGCTAAGGATATTTTAAATTCGATCATATCCCGCTTCCCTAAATCCCCGCTGAATGAAAAATCGATTGACCTGATTGATGTGCTCAGCCGGAGAGCCCAGATTGAAGAAGAACTGACCAATCTCCAGATAACCCGTTATACGGATTCCGGAACAGTGGCGCCGGTGACCGTGATTCCCGCTCCACCCGTAACCAAAACGGACACGGGTTCCGTTAAGCCTCCGGCAACAGTTATTCCCCCGACCGTTAAGCAACCTGTAATGGATACGGTGAAAACACAGCCTGTAACAACACCACCTGTTGTTAGTTCCACCCCATTTGTCTTTAAACCAGCTGACAAATATTATGTGGTACTGGTACTGAATAAAGTGGATCCTGTGTTTATAAATGAGGCTAAAAATGCATTCTTCCGGTATAACAGGGAAACCTATTATAACAAGACGTATACGGCAGACCTGTATCAGCTTGATGAAGAAAACCGCCTGTTGCTGATGAGTTTCTTCCAAAATACCGATGAAGCAGTTGCTTATGTGGAAAAAGCCCGTCCCAAAACTGCGACAGATATTATTCCCTGGTTAAAAGGAGGTAAATATTATTTTACGATTATCTCTGAAAGTAACCTGCAATTGCTCAAAGCGGGCAAGGATCTTGAAGCATACAAACGTTTCCTGGAACAGCACCTGCCGGGTAAATTCTGATGAAAAAGCGGGAGTTACGGGTAAAACCTCCCTTTCAGGCACACTTTCGCAAAAAATTAAATACAGGTTTCCCCCACCCCTCCGGTAATTTCTTATTTTCGGTTCTCCGATATAATCTATAAGATCGACAAACCTCAACCATTCATCATCATATGAAAAAAGCGGTACGGATTTTCTGGCGTATTTTTTTTGGCGGCCTTGCGGCTTTTATACTGGTCATTGTGCTGGCCAATTTTGGCGTCTTTGGTGCCATGCCCTCTATTAATGAATTGCAAAATCCCTCCATTCTGCAGGCTTCCGAAGTTTATGCCGAAGACGGAACCCTGATGGGTAAATATTATACAGAAAGAGGAAACCGCAGCAATGTGAAATACCGGGATATTTCCCCCTATGTGATAGATGCACTGGTAGCTACAGAAGATGAGCGGTTTTACAGTCATAGCGGGATCGACTTCCGTTCCACCATGCGGGCTGTTTTCACCCTGGGATCCGAAGGCGGGGGCAGTACGATCACCCAACAGCTGGCCCTGAACCTCTTTAATGAACGGGCAACGAATAAAGCGTTACGGGTGATACAGAAATTAAAGGAATGGATCATTGCTGTAAAACTGGAACGGAACTTCACCAAAGAAGAAATCATCACTTTATACCTCAATGCCGTACCCTTTGGAAACAATGTGTACGGAATCCGGAATGCATCCCGGACTTTTTTCCAGAAAGAGCCGGACCGGTTAACGGTGGAAGAAGCGGCATTACTGGTGGGGATGCTGAAAGGTAATAGTATTTACAATCCGCAACGTAATCCCAAACTGGCCCTGGACAGACGGAACACCGTATTGAGCCAGATGGAGAAAAACGGGAAGATCACGGCAGCTGAAGCCAAGAAGGCAAAAGCGCTTCATATTAAACTCAATTACCGTAAACTGGATGAAAATACCGGTTATGCGCCTTATTTCCGGGAAGTACTGAAAGATGAAATAAAGGAAGCCCTCAAGGATGTAGAGAAACCGGATGGTGGCAAATACAGTATTTATAATGACGGGTTGAAGATCTATACCACGATTAATGTACAAATGCAGCAATATGCCGAGGAAGGCATGGCGCAGCACATGGCCATGCTGCAAAAAGGAATCAACCAGCGTACGGATATGAAAAACGGAACGGTCTGGAAAGGACGTGAAAAACTGCTGGAGAAAGCAATCAAAGAATCCGACCGCTGGAAAAACCTGGAAGAAGACGGGCTGAGTGATAAAGAGATAAAAGCTTCGTTTAATGTTAAAGTACCCATGAAGATTTTTTCCTGGAATAACAAACGGGAAAAAGACACCGTCATGACTCCGCTTGATTCCATCAAATATCATTTGCAGATGGAACAGGCCGGTTTTATTGCGATGGATCCGGTGACCGGTGAGATCCGGGCCTGGGTGGGGGGTATTCATTTCAAGACCTATAAAAATGACCACGTCAACCTGAAAACCAAAAGACAGGTCGGCTCTACAATAAAACCATTACTCTATACGCAGGCAATGGAAGAAAGAGGCTTTACGCCTACCACTGAATGTGAAAATGTGGCCCAGTTCTTCCAGGGCAGTGGATGGGTGCCTTCCGGAAAACAATGTGGAGGTGGGTCCATGTCCATGGCTGATGCCCTGGCGTTTTCTAAAAACTGTGCCACCGCTTATATCATGAAGCAGGTACAACCCAAACAGTTTTCCGAGTTCCTGGCCCGGATCAACATACCGACTCCTGTAAAACCTTATCCATCCATCGCACTGGGTACCTGTGATCTGTCGATGTATGAAATGCTCTGGTCGTATACCATGTTTGCCGGCCGCGGGTTCTCTACCAAACCGTATGCCATCAGCCGGATCGAGGACCGGAATGGGAATGTGATCAAACGCTTTGATTTTAGTGTAAACCGGAAAGAAGTCATCAGTGAAGTAACCGCCTATACCATGGCCCGGATGATGCAGGGAACGGTGGACAAAGGAACGGCTAAAGGCATGCGTACACGGGTAGGTGCCGCAGAAATGGGGGGCAAAACAGGTACCACGGATGACAATGCAGATGCCTGGTTTATCGGTTATACCCCACAGTTACTGGCTGGATCCTGGGTCGGTTTCGAATATACCTTTATGCACAACCAGGGCGATGGCAGCCGGATTGCCCGTCCGATCGCCGAATATTTTTTTCAGAAAGTATTGGCCGATAAAAAACTGGGGATCGAAAAAGATGCAAAATTCATCAAACCGGCGGATCTGGAAGAAGGCCCTAATAATGCTGATATAATAATCAGTGAACAGGATCCGGTTCCGGGTGCCGAGGGCGTAGACCAGGGAACCGGTACCGAAGAAGATTACCAGCTGAATAATAACGAGTATATCAGCCCGGAATCCACTCCGGTAAAGGAAGATAATATACCAGCCAAAAGAGACAGTATTGTAAACACGCCGGTAAAAAAAGAAACGGAAACTAAGCCCATTGGATCGGCCCAGGAAGATCCTAAAAAAAAGAAAGGTTTGCTTAAACGACTTTTTGACCGCAAAAATTAATTTCTTCATGCAGCCGGGTACTGAAATATGCCATTTATGGTCTTCAGGATGCTGATACATCTCCCGGATGCCCAACAAATCAGCGGTGGGACTTTTACTATTATGGCCTGAAAAACCGTAACTGTTGAACAATAAGCGGTTAGGCCTGAGCACGCATTGAACACAGACCTAAAATAAATAGGCTGAAACCGTTATTCAGCAAGGGTTTTACAGTAAATAATAGTACCTTTGCCGCCATAAAAATATACGCAAAAATGTCAACTGTATCAAAATCCATCGACTTCAGCCTGCCCTATAAAGTGGCAGATATTTCATTGGCAGAATGGGGCCGTAAAGAAATCCGCCTGGCCGAAGCAGAAATGCCCGGACTGATGGCCATCCGTTCTGAATACGGACCTTCCCAGCCCCTGAAAGGTGCCCGCGTTGCCGGTTGTCTGCATATGACCATTCAGACGGCTGTGCTGATTGAAACCCTGACCGCCCTTGGAGCAGAAGTAAAATGGAGTTCCTGCAATATCTTCTCTACACAGGATCATGCCGCTGCTGCGATTGCCGCCGCCGGTATTGGTGTATTTGCCTGGAAAGGACAAACCCAGGAAGAAGCAGACTGGTGTATTGAGCAAACCCTGTTTTTCGGTGCCGCTGACCGCCCGTTGAATATGATCCTGGATGACGGGGGTGACCTGACCAATATGGTACTGGATACTTACCCTGAGCTGGTACAGCATGTAAAAGGTATTTCTGAAGAAACCACCACCGGCGTACACCGCCTGTATGAACGAGTAGCCAAGGGTACCCTTCCGATGCCGGCCATTAATGTGAATGATTCAGTGACCAAATCCAAATTTGACAATAAATACGGTTGTAAAGAATCATTAGTGGACTCTATCCGCCGGGCTACCGACGTGATGCTGGCCGGTAAAGTAGCTGTTGTCGGTGGTTATGGTGACGTGGGTAAAGGTTCTGCTGCTTCCCTGGCAGGTGCCGGTTGCCGCGTGATCGTTACCGAGATCGATCCGATCTGTGCCCTGCAGGCAGCTATGGACGGTTTTGAAGTGAAAAAAATGATCGATGCAGTGAAAGAAGCCGATATCGTGGTTACCGCTTCCGGATGCCGCGACCTGATCACTGGCGCCCACTTCAAACTGATGAAAGACAAAGCGATCGTTTGTAATATCGGACACTTCGATATCGAGATCGACATTGCCTGGCTGAATACCAACTACGGTCATACCAAAGACACTGTAAAGCCCCAGGTGGATATTTACAATGTGGACGGACATGATGTGATCATCCTTGCCGAAGGCCGCCTGGTGAACCTGGGTTGCGCTACCGGTCACCCATCCTTTGTAATGAGTAATTCGTTCTCTAACCAGACCCTGGCCCAGATCGAACTCTGGAATAACCACAAGAACTACGAGAATAAAGTATATGTGCTTCCCAAGCACCTGGATGAGAAAGTGGCCCGTCTTCACCTTGCCAAAATCGGGGTGGTACTGGATGAACTGACCGATGCCCAGGCTGAGTACCTTGGTATCACAAAAGCAGGTCCGTTTAAATCTGAACTTTACCGTTATTAATTAATTTCCGCATACAGCGAAAACCCGCCAACCGGCGGGTTTTTTTATGCCAGTCAAAAAACTTACTACTTAGTAAGTTTTCAGTATATTTGATCCATGGCAGCCCGTCCTACCGACACCAAGGAATCAATCCTGCGATTAGGGATGGAATTTATTCAGACCTACGGGTATCATTCATTCAGTTATGCGGATATAGCCAAAGAACTGAAAATAAAAAACGCGGCTGTCCATTATCATTTCCCTGGAAAAGAAGATCTGCTTGCTGAAATCGTTGAACAGTATATTCAACGCTATCATGAACTGGCCCGTTCGCTGGAAAAGCCCGGTATTTCATCCCGTCAGAAAATTCAGGCTTTTATCAACCGCTATACGGCCCTGTGTGAACACGGAAAGATCTGCCTGATCGGTTCAGTAGGCTCGGACTACAATACCTTGCCTGAAAAAGCAAAGGTGAAGCTGACCGAACTGGTGAAACTGGTGCTGGGATTGGTGGAAAAAGTACTGCGGGAAGGAAAGAAAAAAGGCGAACTGACCTTCAGTGAAAGCGCCCGGATTAAATCGATACTGATTATGACCAACCTGGCCGCAGGAGTACAACTGGCAAGAATTACCGGCCAGCAGGATTATACTGCCATCTGCAACAGCCTGATGAAACAACTGACCGGTTAAAAAATTTTTTACCCCTATGACTTACTTATCAGTAAGTAATTAACCATTTAACACTATAAAAAAAAGCAAGTATGAAAAAGTTAATCGCCCTTACCGCACTCCTCTTCTCCCTCACCCCGTTTACCCCGCTCCTCGCCCAGGCCCCTGCCGGGTTTACGGCCGGGTATATCGTTACGGCAGATGGCAGCCGGCTGGAAGGATTCATTAAAGAAAACTTCAAAGGGAAAGCCTCCTTTGTATTTCAGCAGACCGGCGGCAAAAAAATCACTTATGGCGGTAATGCGGTGAATGAAGTCAATGTGGGCGGTGTCGCCTATATCAGTTATGCCAATGATTTCTTCAAGGTAGTGACTGCCGGATCCAGGGCCAGTCTCCTGCAGAAGGTATCTGATGCAACCGGTAAAGTGATCTATAATGGAAATGAAGCAGCCGGCATCAGTTCTGGTACGGAAGGCCGGATCAACGACCTGTTTATTAAAACTAACGGCCAATCCGGGCTTACGCTTGTATCAAAAGACAATCTTAATACGGTTGCAGTGAATCTATTCGGGGATTGCGCTTCCCTGATGGATAGTGCGAAAGCCGGGCAGCTTCAGTTTACTGAACTGGAAATGATTATTTCCCGCTATAATTCTTGTAAATAATAAAACCTGTGATGGAACCTTCGGAAAAGCCCCTTGATGGGGCTTTTCAATTTTATGCGGCAAACTGTCCGGGAAAACTAAACTGGATAGTGGCTTCTTTTTTCCGTTCACCCTCGATACTGATATGTCCTCCAATCCGGGCGGCATCCGGCTCCAGCGAACCTACACTGAATGACAGGGCATACCCGTTGTAATTATTCCGCTCCTCAATATGCAGCAACACCATGTCTTTAAACCGGTCAGCCGTAATGTGAATATCTCCTTCCCTGGAATTCAGGATGACCGCATCGAGCAACTCTTCCAGCACACTGCTCAGTTGCGATGCTCCTTCTCCAAGCAAGAGCCGGCCATCGACTTCATTAACGACCTTGGTATGATGCTGAATAGCTAAAGGCTGTGTATTCTCTACCAGTGATCTGATCAGCTGGTTCAGTGATACGGGAACAATAGTATTACCCGTTGCAGTTAATTGTCCGTTCATAGGGTTATGTTTTCAGCGCATTCAAAGGAACCGGAAAACAGGCTACTACGCCTTCGGTTATTTCTCCCTATAAAAGTATTCACCCTTTATAGTAATACGCTGTTTCCCGGCGAAAAATTCCGTGGTTTAACAGTTAACCTTTTTCTGGCTAAGTGTTTTTTCCGGACGTTGTAGTATAAAAATTACCGGATCAGTGTTTTTGCCTCAGTCACCAGGCAGGTTCCAAGGGAAATAAGCAACTCCTGATCTTTTCCAGTCAGGATCACCGTCGTTTCTTTTTTATTGGCGTCTGTAAAAACGATCTGGCTGACCCGTTGTGTGGTCAGTTTCTGCAGCTGGGTGGTGGTATTGACTGAATTCTTATAGATAAAATGGAAGAGTCCTTCACAATTCATGGTTCCGGCATTCCGAAGGTTCATTTTTACTTTGGTTCCCTCAAAATGAACAACGGCGGTGGAGTTATTATCAAAACAACGATTGGCTCCTTCGAGGGAAAACAACAGGTCCACCTCCTTACTATCGGCATCAATGGTAAGCGATGCCCCGCTGAAGAACATGAATCCGGTCGAAAGAGTCGTCTCCTTGGTAAAGGGGTCTGTCGCTTTGTTGAGTTTACAATCCTGGGCATTTAAAAAAAGAGGAAACATTAGTATGGCCAAACAACTGTATTTCATAGTTCAAAATTGTCCTTAAAAATAGCTTTTTTTCAGCAGGTGAATCAGCCGGTTTTGTTAATTAAACGGGGAAAAACCGGTCCTGACGGGGCAACCACCGGCTGATGCTCCCCGTTTTATAGTAACTTTAAAGGGAAGACCAACCCCATCCCTGCAGGACGGATTCACCTCATGACAAAGCTTTATTATATATTGCTTATAACATTTCTTTTGCCAGTACTGGCAAAAGCAGGGCATATTACCGGGGGAGAGATGTTTTATACCTATGGGGGTGTTAATGGCGGCATTCACACATATAATGTTACTTTGAAACTATACCGGCGATGTAATAGTGGCCGTCTGTTCCCAAATCCGGCTATAGTCTCTGTATTTGATAAAAGCACCGGATTACGGGTTTTCGACCTTAATGTACCTTTAAGTGCAGAAGATAATATCGCCATAACAAACCCGGATCCCTGTATTAATAATCCTCCGGCAGTTTGTTATGAGATTGCATTTTATAATTTCACGGTTAACCTTCCTTCATCTCTCTCCGGTTATACACTTGCCAGTCAGGTAAATTATCGCATTGATGGAATCAATAATCTGCAATCCGGTTTTAGTAATATAGGTGCACTTTACACCGCAGAAATCCCCGGGCGGGCCGGATCAACTACAGATCCAAGTAATCAGAGTGCAATATTTACCGGTTCCGACCTTGTTGTAGTATGTGCAAAGAATAACTTTAGTTATAGTTTTGCAGCCATCGATCAGGATGGGGATCAGCTCCGCTACTCGTTCTGCTCAGCTTTTAACAGTACCAGTGGTAATACCGGAGGTGGATTCGGTTCAGGAGGTAATGATCTCCCCCCGGCCCCGCCCCCCTTTCCACAAGTACCATATAACTCACCGCTTTACAGCCCTACTCAACCTCTTGGCTCAGCCGTTCAGGTCAATCCGAATACGGGGCTGATAACGGGTGTTGCACCTGAATCTGGTATTTATGTGGTGACGGTTTGTGTAGATGAGATACGTAACGGACGGGTCATAGCCACCCAACGAAAAGATATTCAAATTAACGTAGCCGACTGTGATATCGCTGCCGCATCGCTTCAACCTGAATACCTGCTATGTAAAAATACCCAAACAATAAACCTGTCCAATCTATCCAATAGTCCGCTAATCGTTAGTACAAACTGGGATTTATTTGATGAGGCCAATAACCTGATCTTTTCCAGCACAAGTCCGGAGGTAACATATACGTTTTCCGCCGTTGGTATTTACAAAGTAAAACTGGTCATCAACCGGAATCAAACCTGCTCCGATTCCACCACGTCCACGATACGGGTATTCCCGGGATTCAGACCGGATTTCCGCATTACAGGTATCTGTTATGGAAATCCCAGTTTCTTTACGGATCAAACCACTTCAGTGTTTGGTGTACCTGATTCCTGGCACTGGGATTTCGGAGAAACCAGCACGTTCACCGATATCTCCACCATCCGGAATCCCGATTATACATACCCGCTTATGGGAACCAAGGATATCCGTTTAATTGTAACTGATACAAAAGGATGCCGGGATACGGTTACTAAATCTGTCGGAATTTCTGATAAGCCACCCGTATCCCTTGCCTTCCGGGATACCCTGATCTGCAGAAATGATCCGCTCGTTTTACAAGCTACCGGACAAGGAGTGTTCACCTGGACTCCCAATCTGGCTATTATAAATCCCAATACGGCTAGTCCAACCGTAACGCCGCTTACCACAACCCGTTATTATGTTACCATGGAAGAAGGCGGATGTACCAACCGTGATTCCGTACTGGTCAGGGTAGTAAATTTTGTGAGTTTACAAATGATGAATGATACAACGATCTGCAGTGGAGACACCACCCGGTTAAGCATCATTTCCGACGGACTGCTTTACCAATGGACCCCTGCCGGTCAGCTGATCAATCCGCAGGTACAGCAACCCTTCGCCATTACTCCCTCAACAACCACCTACCAGGTCACTGCCCGGATCGGAAGCTGTTCTGCAACCGGACAAATAGTGGTCCGCCCTGTTCCTTATCCGGTGGTTAATGCGGGTCCCGATATCAATATCTGTTATAATGCCAGCACCCGGCTGAACGGGACAACCAATGCCAGTAACTGGTCATGGTCGCCTCCTGCCCGCTTATCCAGTCCCGCCTTGCTGAATCCTCTGGCCTCGCCGCCACAAACAACAGACTACATACTAACAGTTACGGACAACCGAGGATGCCCCAAACCGGTGCAGGATACCGTTCGTGTAAGTGTAGAGCCACCAATCCGGCTGCAGGTTACAGCCGATACAGCCGTCGTAGTGGGACAATCCCTTCAACTGAATGTATCCGGGGCCGAAAGCTATCTGTGGTCGCCGGCTGACAATCTATCTTCGCCGGTAATTGCCGACCCCGTGGCCGGTTTTACAACTGAAACACCCGGGTTCCGTTATAAAGTAGTGGGTACCGGCACAACAGGCTGTAATGATTCCGCCTATGTTACTATAAAAGTTTTTAAAACAGGTCCTGCTGTATTTGTCCCATCCGGATTTACACCAAACAATGATGGGCGTAATGACCTGCTCTACCCGATTGCAGTGGGGATGAGAAGTATTGACTATTTTAATGTGTATAACCGTTGGGGGCAACTGGTATTCAGTACCCGGCGTAACGGGCATGGCTGGGATGGCCGGATCAACGGGCAACTGCAGACTTCCTCCACGTATGTCTGGATGGTAAAAGCAGTGGATTATAATGGAAACTCCTATTTCCAGAAAGGAATATCGACCCTGATCCGCTGAGGATCAATGATCATTTTCTCTGAATCGCTTTCGAATTATCTCCTGTTCTGTTTCAGAAATGGAGGAGGATTTTTTCAGCACACTGATAAAATAGCTGACTTCCTTTTCCACGGCCGGGCAGCCACAGTTCTCTCCCTCACCCGGTCCCTGACCAGCTGTTCTGATTTTTGAATCCGCAATCAGGTTTCCCTGCGGATCAAATACCAGCCAGAAGGGAATACCCTGACCCTTACCGTTATATTTTTCCATTAACGCTTCTGCCCCCGGATTTTCCAGGTGCTTTTTTCCAGCAGATTCAAGTACAACAAGATGCGTGATCACATAGTTTTTGTCAAAGAATGGTTTGACGGCAGGATCATTCAGACTGGTATCCATCCGGTGGCACCAGACACACCAGGAAGCATGAAACATTAATAATACATGTTTCTTTTCCTGACCCGCCGTTTTCAATGCGGCAGCAAGTACTTCTCCGGCAGGTAGCGGGGCAGTCGCCGTTTGTCCGGCGGCCTTTAAAAAAAACAGGGCACAAAGGCCGGTTACAAGTAGTAAACGCCGCATTGGATTCCGTATTTAAATGAGGTTAATTATAATCTGACCGCAGTACCGGTCGCAATCACCATCAGCATACTACCGCCGCTGCCGATCGTTTCAAAATCAAGATCAACGCCCAGCACCCCATTGGCTCCTAATGCCTGGGCTTTCTCCGCTAATTCACGAAGCGCATCTTCTTTGGCCTGTTCGAGAACCCGCTCATAGGTTTTGCTGCGGCCGCCAAACACATCCCGCAGTCCGGCAAAAATATCCTTGAAGATATTGGCGCCGATAATACTTTGCGCATTGATAACACCCAGGTATTCCTGTACGGGTCTTCCTTCAACTACATTAGTGGTGGTGATCAGCATAACTATTGTTTTTTTAGTTGTTCAAATATAGCTTTTAATTCAGCATGGGATTCAACCGGAGCCTGCTTTGACATTTCCTTAATATAGCCGATCCGTTTATCAATATCCGGATGGCTGGCCAGGAATTCAGGAAGGGTTGATTCAGGGGCTGCCGTTTTCAGATGCCGGAACAGGTCGGTAAACCCTTGGGGATCAATTTTACGATTTGTGAGAATGGCTAACCCATCCAGATCGGCTTCCTTCTCCAGACTCCTGGAATACGTTAATGATTTCAGATCATCTGCATGGTTGACAAGAACAGAAGTAACAGATCCCATTTTGCCGAAAAGAAGGCTGATGAATACTTTAGAACCCAGCCGGCGGAAAATGGATTTGGTTGCATGACGGTTATTGACATGGGTAAACTCATGACTCAGTAAAGCCGCCAGTTCCGGGTAGGACTGCATTTTATCCAATAATGCACTATAGACCACGATCCGGCCACCGGGTAAAGCAAATGCATTTACCACATTTTCATTGACCACCGTTATCCGGATTCTGTATTCCGTTTCCACGTTCAGTATTCCAAAAAATTCATTGACCAGCCTTGATGCACCTGTATCTTCAGTTATACCCGGCTGCATTGCTTCCCATACAGCATCTCCCAATTGACGTTCTGTTTCCGGCTCCACCGTGTCGGCTATTTTCTCGGATAAAATCGGCACAAAGAGGAAATAGAGCAATGCCAGGACCAGCATTAATCCGCCAAAAAACAAGGCTAACCGGCCCTTGTAACCGGCCGATTTTTTCCGGTACCAGGGTTTGGCCATTTCCTCCTGCATTTCCTTTACCAGGGTCGCCGCTTCCTTTCCGGCAATGCGCAATTCTTCTCCCGTACCAATATTCCGTATCAGTGATTCTCCATCCGAAAAGACAACCGATGCCGAAAGCTGGTTCATTTCCCAACGGGCGGTATGATTGGCCCCGGATTCATCCTGATAACCAATACTGATTGACCGGTCAAATATGAGGACGCTGGCCGTAATCGGCTCAGACTGGCGGGAAGCGGTATAGTTACCAAAATAATTTCTCACTCTCCAAATTTAATCATTGGAGCTAATATTACCATTCGCAGCCTGTCTGAAATAAAAAAGGCGGCCACCCAACTTTTAAGACAGAATTTTGTAATATGCAGCACTATGGTACAGGCCTATAATTTTCTCGCTTCCTGGCAGTTATTCCCTGAAAAAGGGGTTTATGAATTTGGCGAACGTCCCAAAAGCGGCATTTATAAAATTGAAGCCGTAGCAGACAAAAAGGAATTGCAGATTTTTCATAACTGGGTGACCCTGGAGAACCAGGCTTTTTCCTCCGGTTACCGGATTAATGCGGATGGCGAACTCAATAGTTTTGAAAATCCGGAACTGGCCGAAAAAGTGCAGGCCCTGATACCTGATGGTATCACGTTTGAAATCCATTTTTATAAAAAAGGGGAAATCGCCTTGCATGTGGTACATGAAATCATGCCCAATGGATATTTACGGGTAACCCAGCAAAGCCGCCGGCCGGATGGCAGTTCCTATACCAATATGGAGTACTATCACAAACAGATGAGTGTACTCCCCTATTCTGCTTCCGTATCCGGCGCCGTGATCAAACCAACCGAAGAAGGGGTGATTAAGCATAAGGCCCTGACAGCAATGGAAGAGCAGACCAATATGCAATTGGACCAGATCCGGAAGCAGATTGAACTGCTGGCCCTGCAAGCCCATGAAATCCAGCAACGGAAGGAACTCTCCATGATGATCTATAATGCCCGGCTTTCTTTCAAACCCAATATCGGGCAGACCTATTATCTCTACGAAAAAAAGGATGACTCGTTCATGCTCTCGCTGGTAGCTCCGAAAGAATGGGGAGGAACCGGCCCGTTTAAAAAATTTGTGGCCACGGTTCAATTACTGGCAGATCATACCTGGAAAGAACTCTGATGCTTTTTGTACTTTTGCAGCATGACGAAACTTTCGGTAAACATCAATAAGCTGGCCACGCTACGCAATTCAAGAGGCGGCAATAATCCGGATCTGTTAAAAGCAGCGGTGGATGTACAGTTATTTGGCGCCGATGGAGTAACCGTGCACCCGCGACCGGATGAACGGCATATCCGGTATGAAGATGTTCGTCAGATCAAAAAAATCATCAGCACCGAATTTAATATTGAAGGTAACTGTACCGAACAGAAATTTGTGGATCTGGTATTGGAAACCAAACCTGACCAGGTAACCCTGGTGCCCGATGCACTGGGTCAACTGACCAGTGATCATGGTTGGGATACCATCAACAACAAAGACTATCTCCGGGATATTATTTCCGTTTTCAAAAAGGCCGGTATCCGGGTCAGCATCTTTGTAGATCCGGTGGCAGAGATGGTGGCGGGAGCTGCGGAGACGGGGACGGATCGGATTGAATTGTATACGGAAGGGTATGCCAGAGAGTCAGGAGTCGGGAGACGGGAGTCGGGAGTTGCCCCTTATATAACAGCAGCAATAAAAGCCAAAGAAATCGGATTGGGACTGAACGCCGGACATGACCTGGATTTGAATAACCTGCAATTCTTTAAGCAGCATATACCCTGGCTCGATGAAGTAAGTATCGGGCACGCGCTGATCTGTGATGCCATTTACCTGGGACTGGAAAATACCATTCAGCTTTATAAAAGACAGTTGCAATAAGTCGGGCACGATGACCGGACAACGCATATGACGAAAATCATACTGTTCCCTGCCTGCTCCTCCCCACTTGCGTAACCAAGGTTACATTCCGTTGTGTATTTATGGTATTCTTTTGCTGAGTCAAATGAAGTTGACAAGTTGATAAGTTGACAAGTTGACAAGGAAGTTTCCTTAGTACATACCTTGTCAACCTGTCAACTTCTCAACCTTTCAACCATTACAAATAAAAGCACCACATGAAGTACATTGTCATAGGCGCAGTAGCCGGAGGAGCCAGCGCAGCCGCCCGCCTGAGAAGATTAAATGAAAAAGCAGAGATCGTTATTTTTGAAAAAGGGGAATATATCTCCTATGCCAACTGCGGTCTTCCTTATTATATTGGTGATGTGATCAGTGACCGGAATAAATTGTTTGTACAAACCGCTACCTCTTTCCGTAACCGTTTCAATATTGATGTACGTATTTCCACAGAAGTGACTGGTATAGACGCCATGAATAAGACTGTCAGTGCCCGCAACCTGCTGACTGGTGAAGAATATACCGAATCATTTGATAAACTGGTTCTTTCACCAGGTGCAGAACCTATCCGTCCGCCCCTTCCGGGCATTGGACTGCCGGGCATCTTCACCCTGCGTAATGTGACAGATACCGACTATATCAAACAATATGTGGACCAGCGGAAGAGCGGTCGTGCCGTAGTAATCGGTGCCGGTTTTATCGGACTGGAGATGGCCGAAAACCTGCATGACCTTGGCATGAGTGTCACTGTTGTGGAAATGGGCAACCAGATACTGGCCCCGGTTGATTTTCCGGTAGCCGCCATGGCCCAGCAACATATCCGCTCCAAAGGCGTTGACCTGCGGCTCAGCAGTGCGGTGACCGGTTTTGAAAAAGAAAATGACACCCTGAAAGTATTGCTCAAAGATGGTAACGTATTAGAAGCAGATGTAGTGATTCTGTCTATCGGCGTAAGGCCGGACACCCGGCTGGCGGTAGCTGCCGGACTTGAACTGGGCGCGGCCAAAGGCATCTGGGTGAATGAATACCTGCAGACCTCCCACCCGGATATTTATGCCGTGGGAGATGCGATAGAGTTTGCCAATCCGGTTACCGGACAATCCATGAATACTTACCTGGCCGGACCTGCGAATAAACAGGGACGAATTGCCGCCAATAATATTGTACTCGGAAATAAACACCTGTACAATGGTTCGATCAATACAGCGATTGTAAAAGTTTTTGATATGACCGTGGCTACAGCCGGTACTGCCAGCAAGCATTTGAAATTGGCCGGGATCAATCATATCGTTTCCACCAATCACAGCGGCTCTCACGCGGGTTATTACCCCGGGGCAAAACAAATGACGATCCAGATCGCTTTTTCACCGGAGAATGGCCGGTTATACAGTGCCCAGATTGCAGGATATGATGGCGTGGACAAACGGATTGACATCCTGGCTTCTGTAATTAAAAACAAAGGCACGATCTATGATCTTACCGAATTTGAACATGCCTATGCCCCTCCCTATTCTTCGGCCAAGGATCCGGTGAATATGGCTGGTTTCATAGCAGAAAATATTTTAACAGACCGGTTGAATATATTTTACTGGAATGACCTGGGGGATGGTGATGACAACAGTTACCTGTTAGATGTCAGAACTGTGAGAGAATTTGAAGCGGGCCATATTGATGGAGCGGCGAATATTCCGGTGGATGAGATCCGTGAGCGGTTGAATGAAATTCCCGCCGGCAAACGCATCGATATTTATTGTGAAGCCGGATTAAGAGGTTACCTGGCCAGCCGTATTCTCCGGCAGAACGGATTTAATGAAGTCTTTAACCTCTCCGGTGGATATGTATTGTGGAATGCCTGTACCCGGGAAACGGCATTGACAAAACCGGTACAACAGGTAGCAGCCACCGTTTAATGCATTGAAGTCTGTAAAAAGGATTTAATAGCATCTGTATCATGTGGTGAAAACCAGTGGATGTCCTTGTCTCTTCTGAACCAGGTCAGCTGTCGTTTGGCATATTGCCGGGTATGGGTTTTGATGGCTTCAACCGCCTGCGCCAGGCTGATCTTCCCATCCAGGTACTCAAACATTTCAGTGTAGCCAACAGTCTGCAAGGCATTGCGCTGTCTGAAAAGCAATAAGGATTTCACCTCCTGCTCAAGTCCGGTATTGATCATCTGATCAACACGCCGGTGAATCTGTTGATGTAATATTTCCTTAGGTAAATCAAGTCCGATTTTTATGACATTGAATTCCCTTTTTGTTTTTTTCCCTGTCTGAAAGGTCAGAATACTTTTACCCGTGGAAAGAAAGACTTCCAGCGCCCGCATACTTCGCTGCGGATTTTGTATTTCGCCGCTGGAATAAAAGGCAGGGTCCTTTTCTTGTAAGAAAGATTGCAACCAGCTAAGTCCTTTTTCTTCATACTCACTGATCACTTGCTGCCGGATAGCCGGATCAATTTCAGGGATCAGGTCCATTCCCTCACAAAAAGCCCGGATATATAAACCGGTCCCACCTGCCACGATTACTACGTCTTTCTCCTGGAAGAGCGTTGCAGTTTTATCAAGGGCATATTTCTCAAAAGTAGCTGCTGTTACTTCCTCTTGAATACTATGAGAAGCAATAAAATGATGGGGAACGGCATCCAGTTCGGCAGTTGACGGACGGGCCACACCAATCGCCATTTCCTGGAAGCATTGGCGGCTGTCGGCCGATATGATTTCAGCCTGATAAGCCCGGGCCAGTTCAATAGCCACAGCTGTTTTACCCGAAGCCGTAGGCCCGGTAATCAGAATAACGGTTTTTGGAGTGGTGCTATTCAATTATATCTCTTCTTCTTCCCCGGCTGTTCCTTCATCGAGGGCTACATCTTCCCCTGATTCATCTTTTTCCCCGAAGCCTTCCCCTACCTGGGTCAGGTCATACTTTTCCTCGATGTCTGCAAATTTTTCGCCAAGTAAGCCCTTGGTACCGTACTGGCTGGGAGCAATGCCTTCGGTGCGTACCACGGCCGGATACGTAAGTTTTGGATTTTCTTCCTTGGATACATTAATCAGTTCCACCAGGAAGCCCCAGTTCTTATTAAAATCGTAGAGATAGATAAACCGCTGATTGGGATCCCGGATTTCGGAACCGATGGTAGTTTCTCCCATGATCAGTGGCGGTGCCTTATATTCCTTTTCGTATACTTCCAGGGAGATCTCGCGGCCCCTTAACCAATGATCATTGCTGCGGAAAAAAGTCGCTTTATGTTTATTGTCAAACTCGTATGCTTTCAGAATGACATCGTGCAGGTCCTTAAAGGTCTGGGTATGACGGATTGCCACATCGCGGTACACGCTTTCGTCCTCCTCAAAATAGACTCTGAATTTTAAAATGGCCATAGCACAAATTTAAGATTAATCCCCTTCAGCCAGAATTTTGTTATTGAATTATTTTACGGGTAAAATCCCCATCGACGCTGCCTTTTCAAGCATAAATGCAAAGGCTGCCTCATAGGTATTGGGAATGAGGCCATCCAGCATGGCGTCTTTCAACGCATCCTTGATTATCCCCACTGGTTTGGAAGGAGACAACCCGAATGTTTCCATGATGAGTTCCCCGGTAATCGGTGGCTGCCAGTTGCGGACATGGTCTTTTTCCTCGACTTCTTTACAACGTTGCCGTACCAGCTGGAAGTTCTCCAGGAAACGTTTAACTTTTTGTTTATTCTTAGAAGTGATATCGGCTTCACACAACATCATCAGGGCATCAAAATCATCGCCGGCATCAAAAAGTAACCGGCGGATGGCGGAATCGGTGATATTTTCTTTGGTCACACTGATCGGACGCAGGTGCAATTCGACCAGTTTTTTAACCAGCCGCATTTTCTCATTTTGCGGCAGTTTGAGTTTGGCAAAAATTTTCGGCACCATTCTCCCTCCTACTGCTTCATGCCCATGAAAAGTCCAGCCATGTCCTTCTTCAAAGCGCTTGGTGGCTGGTTTGGCAATATCATGCAGGATGGCTGCCCAGCGTAACCACAGATCGGGCGTATGCACAGAGAGGTTGTCCAGCACCTGGAGGGTATGGTAAAAATTATCCTTATGCCCCATGCCGTCTTTATACTCGGCGCCGGCCAGCTCCACCATGGGTGGAAAAATGAGTTGCAACAACCCGCTTTTATAAAGCAGGTCAAATCCGATGGAGGGTTTGGGAGCCAGGATGATCTTATTCAATTCATCGGTTATGCGTTCCTGTGAGATGATCCGGATCCGGTGGGCATTATCAATGATCCCCTGCCAGGTTTTTTCCTCAATACTGAATCCGAGCTGGGTGGCAAAGCGGATCCCCCGCATCATCCGCAACGGATCATCGCTGAATGTTTGCGCCGGTTCAAGCGGAGTACGAATAATTTTTTCTGCCAGGTCTTTTTGTCCCTCAAACGGATCCACCAGTTTACCGAAATCATCCGGGTTCAGGCTGATGGCCATCGCATTGATGGTAAAATCGCGGCGGTCCTGGTCATCCGCAATGGATCCGGGTTCCACCGCCGGCTTTCGTGATTCTGATTGGTAACTCTCTTTGCGGGCCCCTACAAATTCAAGGTCAAATTCCCGGTCCACCCGTATATGCGCCGTACCAAAGTTTTTAAAATAATCCACCTGCGGTGCCGGACTGAATCGTTGGGCTACCGCATGTGCCAGGGCAATCCCATCTCCCACACAGACAAAATCCGCATCCTTGGTATTTCTTCCCAGCAGTTTATCCCGCACAAAGCCCCCCACCAGGTAGGTCTCCACCCCCAGATCAGCGGCTGCTTCACCTACTTTATTGATGTAAAATAATTCCTTGTCTGTGCAATTGATATCCATGCGGGGCAAAGGTAATGGTAAGGTTGATAGGTTGACAGGTTGACAAGTTAACAAGGAGGCTTTCTAAGGAGGGGCTGTTGACTACTAACTACCGACTACTAACTACTAACTAGCTTATCATGGCCGTAGCACAACCACCTTCCCCCCCTCCCACTTAATCAACTTCGAAGGCTGGGCCTTTACCTCATCCTCCTGGCGGTAACGAACCACATAATCCACCCCTTGCTTTATTTCTTCGGAGATCGCTGTAAAATGAGGGGCAGCCGGTTGTCCGGATATATTGGCGGAAGTGGAAACAATGGGTTTGCGGAAACGTTTCAGCAGGTGTTTACAAAAAGGTTCTTCGCAGATACGGATGGCGATACTGCCGTCCTCACTGACCAGGTTATCCGCAAATCCGATGGCGCCTTCATAGACAACGGTAGTGGGTTTTACCTGTTCCTGCAAATAATCAAACAGACTAAGATCCGGTCCGGAAACATATTTTAAGATTTCCCGTTCATCCGGCACCAGTACGATCAGGGCTTTCTGGTCGGATCGCTTTTTTAACTCATAGACTTTTGCCACGGCGGCTTCATTGGTGGCATCACAACCAATCCCCCAGACGGTATCAGTGGGGTATAAAATAAGTCCGCCGGCATGCAACACCTCCAGACATTTCTCGATATCCTGTTCAAAATCCATCATGTTTTATTATAAACGTCTATTACAGCTGCCGCGCATTTTTGTTGCGTGAATTCCTGTGCATGGCCCCATCCTTTCGTCCGGAGTTCGTCGGCATAGGCTGCATCATTAATAATTTTCATCATCCCCGCCGCAATTTCATCTGCGTTAGCCGGATTCACATAATGTGCGCCTGGCCCCCCGGCTTCCGGGAGACAGGAGACATTGGACGTAATTACCGGTAAACGGCTCCACAGGGCTTCCAGGACCGGGATTCCGAACCCTTCAAAAAAAGACGGATAGATCATGGCAATGGCCGACTGGTAAATAGCCGGAAATATGGCTGCGGAACGAAACTCAGCCGATGAACGGGCCACTTCCTGTTCTGACAAAAAAATCACTTTTTTTTCCAGCCCGTTCTGGTTTACAAAATCCTTAACCTGCTGTTTGTATTGGCCGCCATCACCAATTACCACCAGGGGTATATCAAGTTCACTGCGTAACAGGAACAGGGCTTTGCAGATATTCAGCAGGTTCTTTCGTTCGATCAGGGAACCTACATAAAGGAAATACTGTGCAGGTAATCCGTATTGTTTTTTCACCCGCTCTTTTTCCTGTTCGGAAATGGTCTGACCAAAGGCCGGATTACAACTCTGGTAACAGACGGAAATTTTCTCTTCCGGTGTACCATAAAACGCCATGATATCCCTTTTGGTCTGTTCACTTATGGCAATTACCTGATCGGCATGAGCACAGGCATACCTGAACTTTTTATTATAGATTTTGACATCGATCGCATTGTATTGTTCCGGATGCCGTTCATGGATCAGGTCGTGGATGGTCACCACCGATTTGATCCCGGTATCCTGTATCCCAACCGGGATCTCATGACTGAGTCCGTGATACAGGTCAATCTTCAGTCTTTTCAGATCCTGTTTCACCCAACTGCTACGCCAGGCAGAAGTGAATAATTTTTGAAAAAAGCCGCTTGGCTGTACTTCATGCAACCGGGGACCCGATAAATCAAAGCTGTTTGACGTTTTTGGATTAAACAGGTAATAAGCATTTTCCGGGAAATACTCGGCGAGCGAACGGATCAATGTCCGGCTGTAATGTCCCAGTCCCGTACCATTATGAAAAGCCCGTTTTGCATCAAACCCGATATTCATGGCGCAAAGATAACCAGGAAGCTCCCCACTCCCCAATCTCCACTCTCTATTCACCATTCCCCATTCACCATTCCCCATTTCTCTCTATTTTCGCAACAAAACCGTCACAATGAAAGAACTGATTCTCGAAGCATGGGCCAACCGTGAGTTATTAAAAGACAGTAAGTACAGTGATGCGGTAAGAGCCGTGATCGAAGAAGTGGACAAAGGCAGACTCCGGGTTGCTTCTCCCGGGGAATATAGCTGGGAAGTAAATGAATGGGTTAAACAGGCCATCCTGATGTATTTCGGCATTCAGCAAATGCAGACCTGGGATGTGGCTCCATTTGAATTTTACGACAAAATGCTCTTAAAGAAAAATTATAAAGAACTTGGCGTAAGAGCTGTCCCTCATGCTGTTGCGCGCTATGGAGCTTACCTGGCAAAAAACGTGGTATTGATGCCTTCCTATGTCAATATCGGGGCTTATGTAGACGAGGGTACTATGGTGGACACCTGGGCTACCGTAGGCAGTTGTGCCCAGATCGGCAAGGGGGTGCACCTGAGTGGTGGCGTGGGTATCGGGGGCGTGCTGGAACCCTTACAGGCTTCTCCGGTGATCATTGAAGATGGATGTTTTATCGGCAGCCGGTGTATTGTAGTAGAAGGGGTAATCGTGGAAAAAGAGGCCGTGCTGGGCGCCAATGTGGTGCTGACCCAGTCTACTAAGATTATTGATGTCAGCGGACCGGTGGCTTTTGAAATGCGGGGCCGTGTACCTGCCCGTAGTGTGGTGATCCCGGGATCCTATACCAAGAAATTTCCCGCCGGTGAATATGGCGTGGGTTGTGCCCTGATCATTGGTCAGCGTAAACCGAGTACGGATCTGAAGACCAGTCTGAATGATGCGTTGCGGGATTTTAATGTAAGTGTCTGATCAATAAATATTCAACTGAAGAATTGAAATATTGATTCATTGAATTTATACATTCCTTATATTTGCACCCCCAAGGCCGGTTGAAGCCCCGGTTTTATGACTTAATTGACTGAAAACCAGGTTTCATAAAGCAAAACGGCTGCCCGGGTGGCGAAATTGGTAGACGCACCGTCTTCAGGTGGCGGCGTTCGAAAGGATGTGCTGGTTCGAATCCAGTCCCGGGCAC
>CAUJFR010000038.1 GCA_963169885.1 Bacteroidota bacterium | reverse complement strand
CACTCGTCAATGACCCATCCCTGATCCTGGCCGACGAGCCCACCGGTAACCTGGATACCAAGACCTCCTATGAAATCATGGAAATCTTCAATACCATTCATAATAACGGCAACACCATTGTACTGGTAACTCACGAAGAAGATATCGCCAATCATGCGCACAGGATTATACGCCTTCGTGATGGTGTGGTAGAGACCGACAGGAAAAACGAAAAGGCCGGCCAATATTCGCATCATTGATGCAATAAATATCTTTACGGGCCGGGAACATTTCTTTGAGCAACATTGTTGTGAAGCACATTCAACTAACATGGCAACCAGGATATACACCAAAGTAGGAGACAAAGGATCAACATCACTGATAGGCGGTACCAAAGTGCCCAAATCCCATTTACGTATTGAAGCATATGGCACGGTGGACGAATTGAATTCGGTCATTGGTCTTTGTCGCGACCTGATCGTAGAAGAAAACAGCCGTGAGATTCTCCGGGAAGTGCAGGACCGGCTTTTTACCATTGGTTCTTCCCTGGCCTGTGATCCGATTAAGGAACCCAAAATGCGCCTTCCGGATCTGAAAGAAACAGATGTGGAATTACTGGAAAAAGAAATGGACCGGATGAATGAGGAATTGCCGGAGATGAAAAACTTTGTTCTGCCGGGCGGTCACCCCACTGTTTCCCATCTCCATATTGCCCGCTGTGTGGCCCGGAGAGCGGAGCGCTGTTGCGTACGGCTCGAACTGGAAAGCCTGGAAGTGGAACCAGTCATTCTTAAATACCTGAACCGGCTGAGTGATTACCTTTTTATCCTGAGCCGGTACACCGGAATGAAACTGAATGCCCCTGAAATACCCTGGAAACCCAGAATTTAACAGCCTGCTTCAGTCCTGCATACAACCCTGTTCTGGCGGATAGCGACATATCATTTTACCTTTTTTTACGTTTTAACTTAAACCAGAGATATGCGCAACACCTGTTTTTTTCTCTTTTTGTTCATTTATCTGAGCAGTTGCCAGCCTGATCCGGTAAATCCCCCGAATACCGGTCCGCTCCGGGATACCACTTTGTTTAATGTCCCCTACGGTTCTGATCCTGCCCAGAAACTGGACCTTGGCTTACCCGCCAACCGAACCAATAACAGCGCCCTGGTGCTGGTCATACATGGAGGAGGATGGGCCACCGGTGATAAAGCTGAACTGAACTGGCTGCTCAATGGGTTAAAGGCCAGAGGCTTTGCCGTTGCCAATATCAATTACCGGCTTACCCTGAATACACCGGATAACTACAAAATGCAACTGGATGATGTGGACAGTGCACTAAATTATACCCTGAGACAATCGTCCATACAAACTTTCAACGGACAAAAATTATATCTCGTCGGGCATAGTGCCGGTGGGCATTTGTCGCTTAGTTATGCCTATACCCGAAATAGTTCCGGTAGAATAAAAGCGGTGGGCTCCCTGGCCGGACCTACGGATCTGCATAATATGGCTTATTATAATTTCAATATTTATAACCCGATCCTTGAACCTTACCTGGGATTGCCCTTGTTCCCTGCCAGTGCCACAGCCACGGACCGCTACAAAAACTGCAGTCCATTTTATCAGGCTGCATCAACAGTGCCCGCCAGTATTTTCTTTCATGGAGCCCTGGATGTGGTGGTGGCACCTGATCAAAGCAGTTCGCTCAACAATAAGCTGGGAACGCTGGGAGTGGACCATAAACTGGTCAGTTACCCGCTCACTTTTCACGACTGGTGGGGCGATGGCCCCAAAGTGACCAATACGCTGGATGAATTAAAAAGCTGGTTTAACACTCATCCATGAACGATTTTACCGTCTTTCATATGCAGTACCCGGTCACTGAGTGTGGCCAGTTCCTCATTATGGGTAACAATCAGGAAGGTCTGACTGAATTGGCTACGGAGATCAAAAAAGAGCTGATGCAGGTCTTTGGCATTGGCTGAATCGAGGTTACCGGTGGGTTCATCGGCAAAAATAATATCCGGTTTATTGATCAGGGCCCGGGCTACTGCTACCCGTTGCTGTTCCCCACCCGATAGCTGATTGGGCTTATTTTCCATCCGGTTTGCCAGTCCCAGCATACTGAGCAGCTTTTCGGCTTCCTGTTTCACCAGCGATTTACCCCGGCCTGAGAGCCAGCCCGGAATACAGACATTCTCCAAAGCAGAAAATTCCGGTAGCAGGTGATGAAACTGAAAGACAAACCCGATATGCTTGTTCCTGAAAGCGGCCATTTTTTTGCCGGAAAGGCCCTGCAGGAGGATCTGATTCATTCTCACTTCTCCCCGGTCGGCGGTGTCCAGGGTACCCAGGATATGCAGTAAAGTACTCTTGCCTGAACCGGAAGGACCCACAATTGACACAACTTCTCCCCGGCTGATTTCCACATCAACCCCCTTCAAAACCTCCACGGTCCCATACCGTTTATATATATTTTTTCCGCTAATCATTCTTCAAATATCGCAAATAACGGGGGCTGACAAAAACCGGGTTATCCCGCTTTCCTTCTATTTTAAGAAATCCTTTGAAAACCGTGTACAATTAAGGATTTGGAAAATTCATTAATACAACTACATTTGCGGAAAATTAAGGGGTTTTGCCGTGCAAGCCGGAGCCCTTATACTTCCTGAAAAAGGAAGCTTTAAACAAAATAAATCCTGAGAAGATGTTCTGGACACTTGAATTAGCCTCGTACCTTGAAGACGCACCCTGGCCGGCTACTAAAGATGAGCTGATTGACTATTCTATCCGTTCCGGTGCTCCCATTGAAGTGGTGGAGAACCTGCAGGAACTGGAAGATGAAGGCGATGTATATGAGACCATCGAGGATATCTGGCCGGATTATCCTACGCAGGATGACTTCCTCTTCAATGAAGACGAGTATTAAAAATGCTGAAAATTGTATACAACCCCTCCCCGGAGGGGTTTTTTTATGCCCGGCCGGGCTCAGTCAATCTTATACTTACCCAGGTCGGCCGGATTGGTAATCCCGATAAATTCCATTTTACCCCGGTTCTCTCCACGGGCAATCTTCAGAAAAATATCCAGTGATTTCCAATACTGATGATCCCGGTTAGTGTCGAGTACCAACAAGTGAGACATGATAATATTCCCGGCCATTTCAACGAGGCGGCGGGCATGAAAATCGGTGTATTCATTATTCCCCACTTCCAGTACCGTTTTTACCGCTGTTTCGTATTCATTGGTCATTTCGCTGATATAATTCCGGTAACCGAGCAATTCGGGTTTTACTTCCATCTGTTCGTAGGCTTTCATCTGTGCCAGGTATCCTCCGGTTGTTACACCTCTCACAGCAGCCACTACCTGCAGTTGCGTAGTGCCTTCATAAATACTGGTGATCCGTGCATCCCGGTAAATACGTTCGATCGGATAATCTTTCATAAAGCCGGATCCTCCATGAATCTGCAGGGAATCATAAGCCACCTGGTTACAGATTTCAGAGGAAAGTCCTTTTGACATGGGAGTGAAAATATCCGCGATTTTCTGATAGCTTTTTAATTCGGTCCGCTCTTCCGGCGTCAGGGTTCTTTCTTTGGAAATATGTTCATACGCTTTATACACATCCACAAACCGGGCCGTCTCATACAACAGCGAACGGATGGCATCCACTTTCGCTTTCATTTTTGAAATCATTTCATACACTGCAGGAAACTTACTGATTGAACTGCCAAACTGCACCCGTTCCCTGGCATAGGATATGGCTTCCCGCCAGGCGGCATCGGCAATGCCCACGGACTGGGCGGCGATACCTAATCTGGCCCCGTTCATTAACGCCATCACGTATTTAATCAGTCCGAATTTGCGCTGTCCTACCAATTCAGCCGGTGCATTTTTAAATACCAGTTCACAGGTGGG
>CAUJFR010000037.1 GCA_963169885.1 Bacteroidota bacterium | reverse complement strand
TGCCTTCCACCGAACAGGTATATACTATGGTGAAAAAACTGAAGGACTACATCCTCTCACAAAAAGCGGGTGCCACAGGTAATCCGATGCTCAATGTGTTTACGCGTGACAGCCTTTTATTTGATGTAAGAGTGGCGATACCCGTGGACCGTCGACTGCCTGATGCGGGTGAAATCCATTATAAATGGATGCTGGGCGGAGGTAATATCCTGATCACAGAAGTAAAGGGCGGACCAGAGGAAATCAAAAAAGCCTATAACCAGGTGAATCACTACATCACCGACTATAAACGACTGGCTCCCGCTATTCCATTTGAATCAATGGTCACCGACCGGACCGTGGAAAAAGACAGCAACCAATGGATTACCCGGATCTATTACCCGGTGATATAAATTTTCCATTAGGGCTGAAAGCGGATCAACCTGGCTGTATCATTGTTCATGGCGAGGAAGTAAGCTGGTTGTTGATTGATCATCATCTGGGAAATATGCCGCAGCTGACCTTTCAGGGTAAGCCCGTTCAGCGCTTCGGTAGCAAACTGACCCTGACCTCTATTGAGTAAAAGAATTCCATAGCCCGCATCATAACGGCCCATTTCAATATTGTTTTCATAGTAATTACCCCCCAGCAGGATATCCGGCAGCCCATCCTTGTTTGCATCCACTACGGCCGCGGTTCTTAATTCGGTAAGTTGAGCTTCATAGGGTAGTGCGATGAGTTCAAATTGTAAATTGCCTTTATTGATGAATACGGCATTGGAAAAATAATCGGCCGTATACCGGACTGAAGATTTGAGTTTATCCTGACTAAATAATTCATTAAGTCGGGCTTTGGCAAAATCGGCCGCATAGAGATATTTTTTCTTCAACCCCGGCATTTGTTTTTCCAGTTCCGCTTTATTGGCAAAAGGCAGTTCCTTCCCACCCAGGTAATAAGTCAGCACCTGCTCGTTCTTGCCGTTATTATCAAAATCATTTACATAAAGGCGCACGGGTTCTTCCTTACTGGCTTTCAAACGGGAGTTGAGTCCAAGATTTCCGGCCACAAAATCCAGGTCACCATCTTTATCCAGGTCTACCGGTAACATAAAATTCCACCACCCTTTACTTGGGGTCAGTTCATTTTTCTTCAGTTGATTGTCCTGCCAGGTCCAGGCCGTAGGCACGCCCCATTCATAGGTACAAAGCAGGTCATTCTTTTTATCGCCATCTATATCCAGCCATTGGGCGCTGGTCACGAATCCGGCCTGCTTCAGTCCCGGGGCATATTGGTCCGTACGATCGGTGAATTTTCCCTGGCCATCGTTGACCAGCAAATACGAGGAAGGAATTTTTCCATACTCAAAGGGAATGGTACGGCTGCCGATAAATAAATCCGTAAATCCGTCGCCGGTAAAATCATAGGCCGTCACAGCAGCCGCAGTCAGGAACAAACCGGTAAAGGCATTTTCCTTTTTCCGCAGTATCCCTTCTTTTGAATTGAGATAGACCCGGGGCTGGTTATGTACATCCTCCCCGTAAAATTCATTACCCCCGCTAACAGCCACGAGGTCTGTATAGCCATCATTATTCAGATCTGCCCAGATCGCATCGGTGGTTTCATACACACTGTCTGCCTCCAGCACAGGCTGTATGGAACGGGTAAAACGGCCGGTAGCCTGTTGCAGGTAAATCACATCGGCCTTGTTCCTGGCCCCGCCGATAAACACATCGTCCAGTCCATCTTTATTCATATCGCCAACGGCCAGGGCCGGACTTTCCGTGGAGAACATATGCGGCAACAGGGGTTCCCGGTCAAACTCGGCAAAGCGATTTTCCGTATGCAGGTAATCAATCCCGGTTGATTTAGTAATGTCTGTGACCGGCGAAGTAGTCAGTGGGTAAAAATTCCGGATACGGGTAAAATCAAATACCGGGAGACCGGTCGTATAACGCAGAGTCATTTCACCTTTGAGTGTATCGGGCACTATTTGTTGAAAATGATTATCGGGCCAAACCAGGAATATAGAATCAATCTTGGTATTCTTCAAACCGATCAACAAATCCGTTTCCATCGAGGAGATAAACCCCCTCACGGGATATTTATCCCAGGTTTTAATTTCCTTGCCTGAATAAAGAACTACTCGGCTCCCAATCGCATTACGGTTATACGCCGGGCCTTCGAGTTTGAGGCGGAGCGATGAATGATCCCCGGCAACGGCGGCCTGGTTTTCGTACAGCAGTGCCTCGGCATTGATATTATTCACGGCGATGTCCAGATCACCGTCATTGTCAAAATCCGCATATACGGCTCCGTTAGAAAAACTGGGCGCATTGTCTTCCACCCTGTTCTCATCATCCCTGAAAGACAAACCGCCCTGGTTGGTAAAAAACTTATTCGGGAGTTTGATCTCGGGAAACTTGCTGATCAGGGCCATATTTTTATCATCCATCGAGTTGCTGTTGATCCGCTGCTGGATCTCCTCGTTGGAAACAAAATTCACATAGTCGATATCATTCATCCGCTTGGGAATTCCGTTGGAGATAAACAGGTCCTTGCGGCCATCATTATCAAAATCCATCCACAGGGGTGCCCAGCTCCAGTCGGTGGCGGCCACCCCGCTGTATAATCCTGTTTCACTGTAAAGTCCGTTTCGTTGGCTCACTTGCAGGTTATTCCGGGTATACTGGTGGGCATAGCCCGCCCCGATCTTGAAATTGAAAATATCCCAGGTGTCTTCTCCCAGTGAGCGTTTGAGGATATAAGGATCTGCCGGTAGCATATCCACTGAAACAATTTCCGGCCAACCGTCATTATTAATATCACCGGCATCCACGCCCATCGAAAACTGACTGGTATGCATCAGCCTTTCCCGGCCTTCATCTTTAAAGGTCCCGTTGCCCTTGTTGATATAGAGATAATCATTCTCGTGAAAATCATTCCCGATATAGATATCCGGATAACCATCCAGGTTCAGGTCACTGATCACTATACCGAGTCCATACCCGATTGCCGAACTCTGGATACCCACTTCCCGGGTGATATCGGAATATTTCCCGTTATCATTACGGTAAAACCGATCGCCCGATAACGGATGAAACGTGTTTACAAATTCCGCCCGGGGTTTGAAAGTGCCGTTCTGATGCACGGAGTGATTCATCAGGAACATATCCAGATCTCCATCCAGGTCGTAATCAAAAAAAGCGGATTGCGTACTGAAACCGGAAAAGTCAAGTCCGAAGGCGGCCGCTTCATCGGCAAAGACCGGAACGCCCTCTTTATTATTCCCTTTATTGACCAGCAACTGGTTCTTTCCTTTCAGGGTTTCAAAATTGCCGACCCGGCAGACATAAATATCTGACCAGCCATCATTATTGATATCCACTACTGAGATGCCGGTGGTCCAGCCACCATCATCCGGAATAGCGGCTTCGGCTGTTTTATCTGAAAATTTTAACCCCCCCTGGTTGAGGTAGAGTTTATTTTGTCCCTGGTTGGAACCAAAAAACAAATCCGTTTTCCCATCCTTATTAAAATCACCGGCACCCAACCCACTGCCGTTATAGAAATACATGTACTTAAAAAGATTGAACTCCTTTGTATAAACCAGGTCGTTTCGGAAATCAATACCGGTAGACTTACTGCCAAGAGAACGGAAGAGGGGATCTTTGATCTCCTTCTTTGCACTGCATGCAACCAGGAACAGCCATCCTGTAACAAACAGGTTGCGTACAATAGCAGTAATGATATGATTGTTTCTTCTCACGTAGTTGCGAATGTCTTATTTTTTTCCCCGATAAACGACCGGTTTATTACTGTTTAACGCAAAGATCAGGGCCGGTTGTCCTTTTACCTGCAACGGGCGGATTTGTTTTATTTCCCCGTGCAGGAAG
>CAUJFR010000036.1 GCA_963169885.1 Bacteroidota bacterium | reverse complement strand
CAATAAAAACTGTACTGTTTCCTTTGTTTGTTGCCGGAGTAAAACCGTTTTTCCATTGATGAGTTTATCCATAACCGCGGCATTATAATGGCGGATGGTTAATAAGGATAATCCTTTCTTTACCTGCACATCCAGTTCCGCCGCTGCACCCAGGGCCAGTTTCTCAATCTTTTCTTCCCGGTCATCGATCACACAAAGAAAGCTGATGGCGCCGTTCTGTGTCAGATTGGGCTTGATATGCAACTGCTCAAAAAGATGGTAAAGCTGTCCGACATGATGTTCCCCCACAAAAGAAAAATCCCGGGATGACATTTCAAGCAGTACCTGTTTTTCCTTCAGCACAATCACGGGAGGAAGTGCCGGCAATGTTTTGTTATGAATCACCGTACCCGGTAAAGAGGGGTCCAGGAAACATTTTACATAGAGGGGGATTCCTTTATTCTGGAGTGGTTTGATCGTCTTGGGGTGAATGACCTGTGCTCCATAATATGCCATTTCAATCACTTCATTGTAATTCAGTTCCGGCAAGGGTACTGCATCGGGAAATTGCTTGGGATCGGCATTCATCACCGATTCCACATCTTTCCAGATCGTCTGGCTTTCCGCATCCAGCATATGGGCAAAGACGGCCGCGGTATAATCACTGCCTTCACGGCCCAGGGTGGTGCTCTCATTCTCGTCCGTGGCTCCGATAAAGCCCTGCGTAAGAATAATGGAGTATTCGTTAAAAAGGGGTTTGATCAGTTCATTCACTTTCTGTTCTGTAAATGTCCAGTCGATACCTGCATCGCGGAAATCGTCATCTGTCCGGATGATATCCCGTACATCGATCCATTGATTTCGTACGCCGGTTTCATTCAGATAGGCACTGATAATGGCCGTTGAAAACAACTCACCTGAACAAACCACCTGGTCATAATAATAATCATATTCCCGAACGGGTTCGTCGTGCAGCAGCCATTCCACTTCGGTAAAAAAATCACGTAGCCGGGACTCACAATCCAGGTAATGGGTGACCAGCAGGTTTTTGGCCGTACGCAGGTGCTGTTGTTTCACCTGTTCAAACAACCTGAGTGCTTCTTCCTTTTTTCCTGCAAAAAATGATTCAGCCACTTTTTCAAGCGCATTGGTGGTCTTACCCATGGCCGAAATAATGACTACTTTCTGCCCTTCCCTGTGTTCCTGCATAATCCTTCCCAGGTTCTGTATCCGTTCCTCACTATTGACGGAAGCGCCTCCGAATTTGTACACCTTCATAATTGCTGCTGATGTTTGAGAGCGCAAAGGTCGTTAATATTCCCTTTTCAACAGCCTTTCCAGGGCTTTTAAACTCCCCTCAAAACCTTATTTTTGTTAAACAAACCAAGCCTTATGCTGAATGTTAACCGTAAAGTGCAGACGCTCGATGAGTTTACTATCCAGCAGCTGCGGGATTTTCCCCACGCCACCGGTGAACTGTCACACCTGTTGCGGAATATCGCCCTGGCTGCTAAACGGGTGAATGTGGAAGTAAATAAAGCCGGATTGGTGGATATTCTGGGAGATGCAGGTTCCATAAATGTACAAGGGGAGGAAGTCAAGAAACTGGATATTTTCGCCAATGACCAGTTTACCGGTGTGCTGCAACACGGAATTGCCTGCGCCGGGATTGCCAGTGAGGAACTGGATGATTTTGTGGCTTTTGATGATGCCAAAAGTGTGAAGTCAAAATATGTCTGTCTCTACGACCCGCTCGATGGCAGCGCCAATATCGATGTGAATGTATCCATTGGTACTATTTTCTGTGTATACCGCCGGGTCACGCCGATTGGTACCGTAGTGACCAAAGAAGATTTTCTGCAACCCGGCAACCAGCAGGTAGCGGCCGGATATGTGGTGTATGGTTCATCCACTATGCTGGTCTATGCCACCCGTCGTGGGGTGAATGGCTTTACCCTTGATCCCTCCATCGGGGAGTGGACCCTGAGTCATCCGGATATTAAATGCCCGGATCTCGGAAAAATTTATTCCGTGAATCACGGTAATTTTTTCCAGTACGAAGAAGGGGTACGGAACTATATCACTACCTGTCAGAAAAAGGACAAGACCAACGGCGGCCCTTATACACAGCGGTATATCGGCAGCATGGTTTCAGATGTACACCGCAACCTGATCAAGGGTGGTATATTCATGTATCCGGGTACTGTTGATAAGCCAAAAGGCAAACTCCGTTTATTATATGAGTGTAATCCCTTTGCTTTTATTCTGACCGTGGCAGGGGGGAAGGCCACCAATGGTAAGATCCGGATACTGGATGTGGAGCCTACCGAACTGCACCAGCGTTCGCCCTTATTCGCCGGCAGTAAATTAATGATGGAAGAACTCGAAACATATCTCTGAGTATGGCAAACACAATCATAACGGTTAAAGACCTGGTCAAGAATTATGGCAGTTTCGAGGCCGTAAAAGGAATCTCCTTTGAAGTAAATGAGGGAGAGATTTTTGGCTTGCTTGGACCAAACGGAGCGGGGAAATCCACCACCCTGGAAATCATTGAAACCCTTCGCCCCAAAACCAGCGGTAAGATCATGGTGGATGGTCTGGATCTGGATAAATCACCACAGGAGATCAAAAAAATAATCGGCGTGCAGCTGCAGAGCAGTGGATATTATCCCGGACTCAACCTGCTTCAGCTGATCGAATTGTTTTCCGGATTATACAACCAGGATGTTGATCCGATGGAACTGTTGGAAAAAGTGAACCTCAAAGACAAGGCGAAGGCCAAGGTCAAAGAACTCAGCGGCGGGCAGAAACAACGTTTTTCTGTTGCCACCACGCTGATCAATAAACCGAGGATCATCTTCCTGGATGAACCCACTACCGGGCTGGATCCGCAGGCAAGAAGGAGTTTGTGGGAACTGGTCAGGGATATCCGCAACAGCGGCACCACGGTTATCATTACCACCCATTATATGGATGAAGCGGAGTATCTGTGCGACCGGGTGGCCATTATTGATTCCGGAAAAATCATTGCCCTGGATACCCCGGATCAGCTGATTGATAAACTGATCGCTTCCGGTTTTGAACGTCCGCGGGAAATGAAACTCGCAAATCTGGAGGACGTGTTTATCAATCTCACCGGACATTCACTAAGGGAAGATTAATTGTACCATATCCTGCCGGAAGGGAGGAGTTCAAAATAAGTTTTAAATGAGTATTCAAAACAAATTAAAAGATTTTATGCAGGGAAAATTAGATGCACAGAAAGCCGCAGGACTGGCTTTTATGAGCGAAAATAAAAACAAACCCGGTGTTACTGAACTGCCCGAAGGCATCCAGTATGAAGTGATCAAAGAAGGCACCGGTGCCCAGCCACTGCTAAGGGAAACCGTAAAAGCGCATTACAAGGGTTCCTTGCTGGATGGAAAAGAGTTTGATAATTCATTTAAAAGAGGACAACCTTTTTCAGCGCCGTTGACAGCATTGATCAAAGGCTGGCAGATCGCCTTGCCATTGATGAAAGAGGGCAGTCACTGGCGTTTATGGATTCCTTCCCACCTGGCCTATGGTGATCGTGGTGCGGGTAGTGATATTCCAGGTGGTGC
>CAUJFR010000035.1 GCA_963169885.1 Bacteroidota bacterium | reverse complement strand
TACTATGCAGTGGCTGATTATACCGGGATCAATCCGGAGTACGGCTCCCTGGATGACTGGAAATCCCTGGTAAAAAAAATACACGAAAAGGAAATGAAGGTACTGATCGACTGGGTGCCCAATCACACCGGTGCTGATCATCCGTGGTTGCAAACCCATCCGGATTTTTTTATCAAAGATAGTACTGGTCAGGCAGCTACCATGTTTGACTGGACCGACACCCGGGTATTGGATTTTAAGAATAATGCCATGCAGGATAGTATGATCGCCGCCATGAAATACTGGGTCACAGAAACCGGAATAGACGGTTACCGGGTGGATGTGGCCTGGAATGTCCCAGGTGAATTCTGGAAAAAATGTATCCCGCAGTTAAAGGCGGTCAATAAAGATTTATTCTTTCTGGCAGAAGGCGATAAAGCTTATCTGATGACCAGTGGTTTTGATGCCTATTATCCCTGGGAAATGTTTCATATGATGGTTAAAGTGGCTGCCGGTGAGCGGCCTGCTTTCAGTTTAGACAGTATCAAAGCAAAGTATGACACCACGTATCCCAAAGAAGCTATACCCATGTATTTTACCAGTAATCACGATGAGAACAGCTGGAATAAATCCGATTACGCCACTTTCCCGGGTGCCTCACATGCTCCCTTTGCCGTATTCACCCAAACTATGAGCGGATCAGTCCCGTTAGTTTATAGCGGACAAGAAGAGCCCCTGTTAAGGCCCCTGCCCTTCTTTGAAAAAGACAGTATTGTTTTCAATAAACTCGAACGGGCTAAATTTTATACCACCCTGCAAAAACTCCGGACCAACAACCCTTCACTGGCTGCAGATGCCAGCTTCCGGAAAATAATGGCCGGTAATGAAAAAGCAATCTATGCGTACGTTCGGGAAAAAAGCGGGAAGAAGATGCTGGTGATCCTGAATCTTTCAAAAAAAGAACAGGTCATCAAAATCGCTGATAAAACATTACACGGTAACCCATACAATGTTTTTATGGGTGCCACTGAACCACTCACCGGTTCGGAGTGGAAATTACAACCATGGGGTTATGTAATTTATGAATACAAAGACTGATCGCCGCCATTGTAAATCGTAAACTATGCATGCAACCATTATTGGTTCCACGGGTCTCATTGGCAGCCACTTACTCAATCTGCTGATCAACAATCCGGATTATGCTACCGTACGGATACTGATCAGGCGGCCACTGGAGTTCAGCCATCCGAAACTGGAGAAAAAACTGGTTGACTTCAATGATATGGAAAGTTTTCGCCTGGCCCTGGAAGGAACTGAGGTGATCTTCTGTTGCATCGGCACCACAATGAAAAAAATGAAAGGCGATAAAGAAGCTTACCGCAAAATTGACTATGGCATTGCCGTACAGGCGGCGCAACTGGGCAAGGCCTGTGGCTGTGAAAAATTTGTACTGGTGTCTGCTGTCGGCGCGGACAGTAAGAGCCGTAATTTTTATCTGAAATTAAAAGGAGAAACGGAAGAAGGAGTTCAGTCCTCGGGTATTGAATCAGTCTATATTCTCCGGCCTTCCCTGCTGATCGGTAACCGGAAAGAATTCAGGGCAGGAGAAAAGCTCGCTACCTGGCTGATGCCCCTTTTTGCTTTTCTGTTACCGGCCAGGTACAGACCTGTGAAAGCCAGTGAGGTAGCTAAAGCAATGGTGAATGCAGTCAAGGATACGGATACAAAGAACTGAGCACTGATCATCTATATGCAATATCCGCAAACCCTTTTCGTTTATATGGGATTACCGGGCTGGACTCCGGCACAACGGACAATAAACAAAGAACATGAAAAAAATACTCATCCTGGCACTTGCCGGACTTTTGTTCTGCAGCAGCTTATTTGCCCAAAAAGAAAAAAAATCCTGGTTTGGCATTAAAGGAGGATTCAACCATACCGTTATAAACGGAGTTGAAACAGATGGGGATAAAACCGGTTTTGTGGGTTCCACTTTGTATGGTGGTCTTTTCACGGAGAACCATATCGGAGCAACTACCTTACTGATGAATGAACTTATGTTCTCCTGGGTAAATGACTGGCATTTTATTGAAGCCACGATTCACCTCAAACAAATCCTAAGCAACCGGGTGGCCGTATTCCTGGGGCCAAAACTGGATTTTGCCGCCGACAATTTTGACCGTCAAAAACAAAGTAAATCCGGCTTTACCGGCATTTCACTCGAAACCGGTGCCCAATACTTTTTCACCAAACAAATCTTTGCAGAAGGTCGCTACTCCATCGGTCTGTCCAGGCAATTCAACGATCAATTCTTTGACATCAATGATGGCCGTAGAAACAACCTCCGTTTTGGTATAGGATTCCGTTTCTGACAATTATCGCCAGCAGGGGCTGTTTCCTGACAGCCGACAACTGACATCCGACAACATTTCTCAGCAGGGGCTGTTGACTACTAACTACCAACTACTATCTACTAACTAGATTGCATCAACATCCGCGACCACTGTCACACTCCTGAAAGACTTCTCATTGTGCAATACCGCCACCTGTTCCACGATATCTTTTTTACACTGGCTGATCGTCTTACTATCACGGGGTAGCTTGAAGAGTAGTTCCATTAAAAACTGATTGCGGATACGTCCGATTACCGGTTCGGCTGGTCCTACCAGGTAATTACCATACTTTATCTTGAGGTTATTTGCAAAAGTAACCGCCGCCCGTTCCACCACTTCTTTGAATTTATGTTTGAAGGTCAGGTGAATCGTTCGGGTGAAAGGAGGATAGGCGAACTCTTTCCTTTTTTTAATTTCCTCGGCAAACATGGCTTTGTAATCATGCCGCTGTACGATCTGCAGCAACGGGTGTTGGGGTTGAGATGTTTGTACCAACACTTTTCCGGTTTCTTCTTTCCGACCGGCACGACCACTCACTTGTTCCATCAATTGAAAGGCACGCTCATTGACCCGGTAATCGGCAAAATGCAAGAGACCATCTGCATCGAGGATCCCTACCAGGTCCACATTATCAAAATCCAGTCCCTTCACCACCATCTGTGTGCCGACCAGGATATCCACCCGGTTTTGTTCAAACTGCTGAATAAGTATATCATGCGCATTTTTTCCCCTGACTGAATCAATATCCATCCGGGCCACTTTTGCCTCGGGAAAAGTTTCCTGCAACTGTTCTTCTATTTTTTCTGTGCCAAAATTCCGTTGCAGAAATTTATCACTGCCACAGGCCGCGCAGGTATACACCGGGGGATAAGTGGTGCCACAATAATGGCAGACCAGTTTATTACTTAGTTTATGAAATGTCAGTGAAACATCGCAGTACTTACACTGGGGAATCCAGCTGCACACACTGCAGATCTGGTATGGATCATACCCCCTCCTGTTCTGAAACAGGATCACTTGTCTGCCCTTTTCAAGGACTTGTTTAACCGATTCTATCAATGCCGGGGACAGGATAATCTTGGATTTATCTTTCTGGATGATACTCCGGGTATCCACAAACTGAATCGGTGGCAGTTGCAGATCTCCATAACGTTGGAATAACTCAACGAGTCCATACTTACCGCTTACCGCGTTGTAATAACTTTCCACCGAAGGGGTGCCGCTGCCAAGCACTGTTTTTGCACCAAAGAGTGATGCAAAATAAATTGCTGAATCCCGCCCGTTATAGCGGGGCGCAGGTTCCTGTTGTTTGAAGGAAGTATCATGTTCTTCGTCGCAGATCAGCAAACCCAGTTGTTGAAAAGGCAGAAAAACGGATGAACGGGCTCCGAGTATCACTCGCAGTTCCCCGTTTTTAACTTTATTCCATATCTCCACCCGTTCATTCTGTGAAAATTTAGAATGATAAATACCGATATAGCCGCCAAAATGCTTTTGCAGCCGCCGGATTACCTGCGAAGTCAGCGCAATTTCGGGCAACATGTACAGCACCTGTTTACCTTGTTTGATATATTCCTCGATCAGGCGGATGTATATATTGGTCTTACCACTGGAGGTTACTCCATGGAGCAGGCAAACCGGTTTTGTCAACAGATTTTCCTGTACCTCATTGAATGCCTTTTCCTGCGCTTCGGAAAGTGAAAAGTCAATACTCACATTTTTTGGCAGGTATCGGATGCGGTCCACTTCTCTTTTCTCAATGCGGAGAATCTGCTTTTCAACCAATCCTTTCAACTGGGCATCTGAAGCTCCGGATTTTTTGAGTAACGCGGCCTTGGTTACCTCTCCTTCTGTTTTTATCAGGTGGAGATAACTTAGCAGGAGTTCCATTTGTTTCGGAGCCCGCGTCCAGTTGTTCAACAGTTCAGAAAGCTTATCCTCATTATCATAATCCGGGTTGAGTAAAATATAGGTTTCTCGTTTGGGCGTATAGGTTTCCTTGAGTGCTTCCCAGACAAAACAAACCTTTTTCTGAATCAGCCGGTTGATCACCGGGTATACATGGGAGGAGTCCAGTAATTGCTGAATCTCATTCAGGTTTAATTCTTTTTTGATCAGCAGGGCCTCTCCCACAATGTATTCATCATGATCCAGGGTAGAGAAATCGTCACCAAATTCTTCATTGAACACGAGGATTGTTTCGCTGGACAATTTAAAATGCGAAGGCAGGGCCGCCGCCATTACTTCCCCTTCACTGCACATATAATAAGAGGCGATCCATTCCCAGAGTTTCAGCTGTTCTTCAAACACCACCGGTTCCACATCCAGCACATTCAGGATATCCTTGGTCTCAAAAAATTCCGGCTTCTCTTCATGCAGCCGCTTGATTACTCCTGCGTACTTTTTGCTCTTGCCCAGGTTCACTTCCACACGGCAGCCCGGCCTTGCCGTTTCCTGCAAATGCGCAGGCACCGACCAGGTGTAGTTTTTAGGTAATGCAGCAGGTATTATAATTTCAGCGAACACTTATTTAGTACACTATTTATAAAATTACAAGAACCGAAGATGCCAAGATGCCAAATAAGCACCAAACAAAAAAAACCAACCTTCTCATTGAAACTATATCTACTTAGCAGGGGCTGTTGACCTGCCTACCGGCAGGCAGGCTACTAACTACCGACTACTAACTACGAACTTTCCTCCTTTGTATTCCACCAGCTTCTCCTCCATAATCCTGTACACTTTCTCTTTCAAAAATGAAACGTCGGCTAACGTTAATCCGGCCACCGGTATTTCAGCTAAGTACAAAATCCGGCTGCGGCCCGGGCTCATCCGGAAAACACTTTCATAGGGCATTCTCCGGTAAGCATCGAGGAATAAAACCGGCTTTATAGGTGTCTGCGTTTCAATGGCCACCCGGAAAGCACCATCATAAAAATCCTTCAGCGGTTGCTTGGTCATATTAAATGTTCCTTCCGGAAAAACGAGTACCGAAATTCCTTTATTGATCAGCGATGTCAGTATTCGCACACTATTGGCCCGGTTAGCCGGACTACTCCGGTCTACGGTAACAATCGCATTCCGGTAAATAAATCCGAATACGGGTAGTTTACTCATTTCAACTTTTCCCAATGGCCTTACCGGCTGACGTATGGCCTTGGGTATTATAGCTGCATCAAGATAGGAAATATGGTTGCTGACAAAAATGTAGGCTTTCTTTTTATCATGCTTTTCTTCATAAATCTTTGGATGTGGCATTCCAATGAGAAAAAACCAGGTGTCCGCCCAGAACATACATAAACGCATCATCATATTGCCGCCCTTGATACGGCCAAAAAAACTGGCGATTATGCTGAATGGAAATAATAACAGCATGATCGTCACAAAGACAATGAACGCATAAATGGAATAAAGTCCTTTCAACAACAAAATCAAACCCTTCATCTACTTCTTATTTTTGAATTTATCATCATCACCGGGACAATCACATTTAAAATCTGTTTCCAGGTCGATCACGGTAACCACCACGGTCTTATCATTGCATTGTGCATAAACGATCCTGACGCGTTGATCATCACGGGTGAGTCCTTCTACTGCGTAACGGGGGCAACGGGCATTCTGCAGATCGCTTTTAGTATAATTGATCTTGCCTTCCAGCATGATTTCTTCCACCTCGGCCTGCGAAATTTTCCGGCATTTCATCCGGCATTTCGCATGGTTGGAATATTCCAGGTACGAAACCCGGCGGTCAAAGCCCCTGTCGCGATCCGTGGCATTACTGGCCGGGTCATTTGGACGGTTATTATCGGTCACCGCAGGTTTGGGGGCCGGGGAAGGACTGTTTCTCCATTGTTTTATTACAATGACAGCCAGCAACATAAGTCCTATCAGCAGATAAGGAGCCCACTTCTTATTCACGTTCAAACATTTGGATAAAAATAAGGAAAAGGAACAGGATGGGGTCAGTTTGCCCCCTCTTCATTTCATCGTATCTTTGCCGGCTCCCTGCGTTAATTACGCCCCTGAATAAACGGGTCGTACTTAAAAATGGCAGGAAATTCAGGTATGTCAGAATCAAGAACCGTTGCCTTTCATACACTTGGCTGTAAGCTCAATTTCTCGGAAACCTCCTCCCTTTCCCGCATGCTGGAACAGGAGGGTTTTGAAAAAAAAGAGTTTGACGAGCAGGCAGACGTGTATGTCATCAACACCTGTTCCGTTACCGATAATGCGGATAAAGAATGCCGTCAGTTGGTTCGCCGGATTCAACGAAAAGCACCGGAGAGTTTTGTAGTAATCACCGGTTGTTATGCCCAGCTGAAACCACAGGCAATCGCCTCAATACCCGGCGTAGACCTGGTGCTGGGCGCCGCAGAAAAATTTAATATCGCCCGGCATATCCGGGAACTGGCGAAGGGTGATCCGGCTAAGATCTGCAGTTGTGATATCGAAGAAGTCTCTGGCTTTCATTCATCCTGGTCCGTAAATGACCGTACCCGCACCTTTCTAAAAGTACAGGATGGCTGTGATTATACCTGTTCATTCTGTACCATTCCGATGGCCCGGGGCAAAAGCCGGAGCGACCGTATTGCCAATGTGGTCCGGAATGCAGAAGAACTGGCTGCGGGTGGTGTTAAAGAAATTGTACTTACAGGGGTCAACCTGGGCGATTTTGGAAAAGGACCAGATGGCAGCGGAGCCATCATGCCACTGAGCGGAAGGGAAGAAAATTTTTTTGAACTGATCAAAGAACTGGACAAAGTGGACGGCATCAGCCGATACCGCATATCCTCTATTGAACCGAACCTGCTGACCAATGAGATTATTGAGTTTGTAGCCAACAGTGATAAATTTATGCCCCATTTTCATATTCCCCTGCAGAGTGGCAGCAATAAGACCCTTGGGGCGATGCGACGCCGTTATAAAAGGGAATTATATGCAGAGCGGGTCGGCCTGATTAAGAAACTGATGCCTCACTGTGCCATCGGCGTGGATGTGATCGTTGGATTTCCAGGTGAAACGGAAGATGATTTCAGGGAAACTTATGACTTTCTTCATGCACTCGATGTCTCTTATCTTCATGTATTTACTTATTCAGAACGCGATAATACACAGGCACTGGAGATCCATCCGGTGGTACCCATGTCTGTCCGGAATGAACGAAATAAATCACTGCGCAATCTTTCCTATATGAAGATGCAGTATTTTACGGAGCAGCATCACGGCCAGACCCGCCAGGTGCTGTTTGAGCACCAGGATAAAAACGGTATGATGGAAGGATATACGGATAATTATATCCGGATCAACACCCCCTGGCGGGAAGAATGGGTCAATAATATTGTAGCATGGAAAATTTAAGTAAAGCACTTATTTTTACAGCCCCGTTTTAATCGGGTTGTTAACCGGAACGTTAGCTCAGTTGGTTCAGAGCATTACTTTGACAGAGTAGGGGTCACTGGTTCGAGTCCAGTACGTTCCACATATTTCTCCGAAGCCTTTCCACCTTCGTTAAAACTTCGGTGGATGAAAAGCGAAGGAGAACTTAGCCCTGAAGAACAATCTTCTTCAGGGTTTTTTTTTACCCAAGATCATTGGGGAAGTCAAAAGTAAAAAGTCAAAATTAAAAACCACTATACTTGCAAATTACCAATTGGCTTCATAAATGCTCTTGACTCCCGACTCCATTTATCCTCCGTAGCTTTAGCGAAGGAGGGCCGACTCCCGACTACTATCTCCCGACTCCTAACTCCCGACTCCCGACTACTCCCCTCTGCATAACTTTCTTTTCCAGCCCGCTGCAACTTTCCTACATTTAAGTTGTCTTATAATGAGTATGCAGAAATACCAGGTTACCATACAGTTTGAAATGAGCGAGGCATTTATGGAACAGGTGCCCCCGCATCGTACTTATATTAATTTCCTGATAAACAAAGGAACCATCGATCATTATGCAGTAAGTATGGAAACCCATCGCTCCTGGATTACCCTGAATGCAGAAAGTAAATCTGAAGTGGAAAAAATTCTGAAAAAATCACCCCTCTGCCCGTTCTGGACGTACGAGATAGATGAATTGTTTGTTCTGGACGGCCAACATTACCGTTTGCCGGAAGTCAATCCGAATTAATGCTTTCCTTTTTTCAGTTGTGACCATTTAGGCTTTTGTTTCATCACTTTTTTATAAACCGGGCAGGTGGCTGCATGGGCGCCCGGCAGGTAACCGGTACTCATCAGAAATTCGTTTACAATCTCTCCGCCGGTAAACCGGAACCTGGTCTTGAACAGTTTTACCCATTCTTCCTTTGTCAGCGGATGATGCAGATCCAGCCATTGAAGAAATGACCCATGTTCTTTTTGAATCATCAACAACTGACCGGCATTATATATGGCCGCTTCCACTTTCAGCCGGTTACGGATGATACCCGGATCCTGTAACAATGCCGCTTTCTTCTTTTCAGAATACTTCGCCACTTTAGCAATAACAAATCCATCATAGGCTTCGAAAAAATGATCCTTCTTCTTCAAAATAGTCTCCCAGCTTAATCCGGCCTGGTTTATTTCCAGCACCAACCGTGCAAAAAGCAGGTTATCGTCATGGATCGGAAACCCGTATTCCAGGTCATGGTAGGTCTGGTGTACGGAACCTTTGCCCTTGTTTGCTACAAAATCACAATAAGTAGTGGCCATGTTTTTTTTATATTGAACTTACAATATAAAGTATTCCCTGTTTATGGAAGATCGCTTCTGCAATAATGGGATTGAATAACAGTTGTGGTTAAAAAAAAAGTCCGCCCTTTTCAGGCGAACTTTTTTGTGGGAGTTGACGGGTTCGAACCGCCGACCCTCTGCTTGTAAGGCAGATGCTCTGAACCAGCTGAGCTAAACTCCCTTATTTGGGAGTGCAAAGATAAGGTTGTGATTATTTTTGCCAAATTTTTTTTTATAAACCGGAGGTTCCCCTGTTTTAAATTTGTTCCCCACCGGATCAGGATTCCATTCAGATTTCCATTGCAAACTGCAGCCGGTTCCCCTGCTAAATGGCAAACCCGGGTGTTTTTCATACCAGTCGGCCAATTCCTTAGGATTCATCACTTTAATAAAGGAACACTTCCAACCCGAATACTATTGTTTACTCGTTTATTTACTTAAATATATAAAGTTCAGCCGCTCTGATTCTTAAAATTCCCAATTGTTTCTATTTTTGCACCCATGCTGAATGTCAAAAGCGATAACGAAACGGAAAGTCTGGATGATGTGGACCTGATGACCGACACAGAAGACCCCTGTCACCTGGTGGTCTGGAATGATGAGGTAAACACCTTTGAATGGGTGATAGAGACTCTTATGTCGGTTTGCGGGCACAGCCACGAACAGGCCGAACAATGTTCATATATTATTCATTTCCGGGGTAAATATGCCGTTAAAAACGGCAGCTATGATGATCTGAAACCCCTTTGTGATGCCATCACCGAACGTGGCATCAATGCCACAGTGGAAGTGGTGGCCGGATAAGCCTGCCACATGTCCCTGTTTATACTCGATAAAGACATTTATTTCCCCCCTGTACACCTGGCTGAACCGGATGGTTTACTCGCAATTGGTGGCGACCTCTCCCCTGCCCGCTTGCTGGAAGCCTACCGACATGGCATTTTCCCCTGGTATGAAGGCGATCATATTCTCTGGTGGTGTCCGGATCCCCGGTTCGTACTTTTTCCGGAAGAATTAAAAATTGCCCGGAGTATGAAGCCCCTGCTCAACCGGCAGGCATTCCGCTTTACAACCAACACCGCTTTTGCTGAAGTGATCCATCAGTGTAAAAACAGTCACCGCCCCGGCCAGGATGGCACCTGGATCACGGATGAGGTGGAAAAAGCCTATATAAAACTTCATGAACTTGGGTATGCCCATAGTGCGGAAGTATGGAAAGACGGATCACTTGCCGGGGGACTGTACGGAATAAGACTGGGTAAAGTATTTTTCGGAGAAAGTATGTTCAGCAAAGTGAGTAATGCTTCCCGTTATGCTTTTATTCAATATACTGAACAACTAAAGCAGGAAGGCGTCTCCCTGATAGATTGCCAGGTACACACCGATTACCTGGAAAGCATGGGCGCCCGTATGATACCCGGAAAGGAATTTGACCGGTTGGTTCAGAACCTGGTAGAAAGATAATGCGGCAACATGGCCTTCCAGGTATTCCAGTCGTGCGGCCAATCCTGTCCCCATATATCCAGTTCATACTGGATGCCTTTATCATAAAGGATTTTGGCAAAACGACCGCTGCTGGATGGATCTTCATACGGACCACTTCCGGTTAAAATATGAAGATGATGGCTACGGCGGATCTGTTCCAGAATGCCATGATCGGTGAGGTTCGGCATATAATGCATCGGGCTGTTGAAATAAACATCTTCATCAAAATGCCCCTTGCTGTATTCAGTCAGGTCATACACCCCGCTCATAGCAATCACGCCATTGATAAGATCCGGCCTTTTCAAAAATAAATTCATACTATGCAATGCGCCAAAGGAAGCCCCACAAGTGATTATAGGTGTATCCGCACTGGTATTATGCCGGATAAAAGGCACTACTTCATTATAAACATAATTATTCCACTGCTGGTGACGATAAGTTTTGTGCCGGGGATCCACGTGATTATTCATCCAGCTTTCATTATTGATACTGTCTATTGAAAACACTTTCACTTTCCCCTCATTGACAGGTCCGGCAATATGCTCCATCAACTGGAAACGCTCATACTCCAGGTAATCGGCTGCAGCTGTCGGGATAAGTAATAAGGCAAACCCATAATCACCATAGGTAGCAATGGGCATTTCTTTATTCAGGGAAGGACTAAACCAGGAATTAAGTGTTCTTTTCATATTTACCGTTTTGAAGACCGGAACCGGCCAAAAAATTTCAAGCGAAGGTAATCGTTAAAACGACTGAAAATGGGTTTGTTTTAGCCGAAATAGATACTGCTGATAAAAGAAACCCGTATTTTTTCTTGGTAAATCAACAAAGTAATACTACTTTTATTTTACAGTATTTTTACTGATTAAAAGTATACGTAATTATACTTAAGCTTGCTAAGTAGTTGATTATTAGTATTTATTTAAAATTCATACATCTTAAGAAACTCCAGAACCTGGAATCTATCCTTTCTATGCTAAAAACCACATTAAGCCCGAAAGGGTTGGTCTTAAAGCTGGTTAGTATATGAAAGATGAATCGATCCGTATCATGTTGGTGGATGACCACCCGCTGGTTCGTGAATCATGGAAATTATTACTGGAAAACAATCCCCGTTTTCAGATTGTGGCCGATTTCTCGAATGGAACAGATGCCCTTGAACAGATTCCTTTAATTAAACCGGATATCCTGCTGGTGGATATTAATATGTCACCCCTGGATGGATTTGCAGTAACCAAAACTGTTTCCACCATGCTGCCGGATATAAAAATTATCGGCCTCTCTGTACATAATCAGCCAAAATATGCCACTCGTTTGCTGCAGATGGGCGCCCATGGCTTCCTTACAAAAACGTCCTCTCTGGAAGAGATCAACCAGGGAATCCTGTCAGTCTATAACGGCCGGATCTATATCTGTGAGGAAATAAAACGCAATATGCCCCCGGCCGGATAAACAGGCCATATGCTCTTTTCTTTCTGTTCCGGTTTTCTCTGCAATTCGGTAAATTTGCGCCCTTACCCGCTTACGCAAACTGGTTGCGGAAGTAATGGCGTAAAAATCACGCAGAAAGTATGGAACTCAGTAAAAATTTTGAACATCAGTCCGCAGAAGAAAAATGGTACCGGCACTGGCTGGATAAAAACTATTTTCACAGTGAACCCGACCACCGGGAACCTTACACCATTGTGATCCCTCCCCCCAATGTCACCGGGGTGCTCCACATGGGACACTGCCTCAATAATACCATCCAGGATATTCTGATCCGCAGGGCCCGTATGCAGGGAAAAAATGCCTGCTGGGTACCGGGAACCGACCATGCTTCTATTGCCACCGAAGCCAAAGTGGTACAGATGCTGCGCGAAAGAGGAATTGCCAAATCATCACTCAGTCGCGAAGAGTTCCTGAAATATGCCTGGGAATGGAAAGAAAAATATGGCGGAATCATCCTTCAGCAACTGAAAAAACTGGGTTGCAGTCTCGACTGGGACCGCACTTCCTTTACCATGGATCCTGATTATTACCAATCAGTGATCAGTGTATTTATTGACCTCTATAAAAAAGGATATATCTACCGCGGCAAACGCATGATCAACTGGGATCCACGCGCTAAAACTGCCCTGAGTGATGAAGAGGTGATCCGTAAACAAACCCATCAGAAACTTTATCATCTCCGCTACAAACTGGATATTCCGGGTAATGAATATATCGTGATTGCTACCGTGCGTCCGGAAACCATCATGGGTGATACCGCTATTTGTGTGCATCCGGATGATGAACGCTATAAACACCTCCAGGGAAAATTTGCTTTTGTTCCCCTGATCAACCGGCGTATACCCATCATTGCTGATGATTATGTAGCTATGGATTTCGGTACAGGTGCATTAAAAGTTACACCGGCCCATGACATGAATGATAACCAACTCGGGCAGAAGCACGGACTGGAAGTAGTGGATATATTTAATGAAGACGGCACACTGAATGCGGATGCTCAAATTTATATCGGGGAAGACCGGTTTGAAGCCAGGAAGAAAATCAGCAAGGAACTGGAAGAAAAAGGTTACATGCTGAAAACTGAAGAGTATACTTCAGAAGTCGGCTACAGCGAACGGACCGATGTGGTGGTGGAACCCCGCCTCTCCCTCCAATGGTGGGTGGATATGAAGAAGATCTGCGGCCCGGCCCTGGATGCAGTTATGGAAGATGAGGTTAAATTTTATCCGTCTAAATTTAAAAACCTCTACCGCCACTGGATGGAGGGCATAAAGGACTGGTGTATTTCCCGTCAACTCTGGTGGGGACACCGGATACCGGCCTGGTATGATGAGGCCGGAAATGTGTATGTGGCCGCAACAGAAGAAGAAGCTCAACAACAAGCAATGAGCTACGAGCAACGAGTTACGAACGCAGAAAACTCGCCACTCGCCACTCGTAGCCCGACACTTTCTTTGCGACAGGATGATGATTGCCTGGACACCTGGTTTTCTTCCTGGCTCTGGCCATTTGAAGTATTTAAAGGATATAGCAACCCGGGAAATAAAGAAGTGGACTATTATTATCCGACGAATACCCTGGTCACCGCCCCTGAAATTATCTTTTTCTGGGTTGCCAGGATGATCATGGCCGGGTTTGAATACAAAGGACAAAAACCTTTCCGGGAAGTGTATTTCACAGGTATCGTACGTGATAAACAGGGACGCAAGATGAGTAAGAGCCTGGGCAATTCACCGGACCTCCTGGAGATGATTGATAAAGACGGCGCCGATGCCGTTCGTTTTGGTATAATGATCTCATCTCCGGCTGGCAACGACCTGATGTGGGATCCTTCCGGTAATGAACAGGGCCGTTTCTTTATTAATAAAATGTGGAATGCCCTGAAGCTGGTGAAAATGTGGGAAGGCCGACAGGCTGATATAACTGCCGGATCTGAAACAAAAACAGAAAGCCATTTCGCCATTGACTGGTTTGACAACCGGTTGAAGGAAGTAAGATTGCAACTGGATGAACAGTTTGCCGACTTCCGCCTTAGCGAATCACTCAAGACCATCTATTCATTGATCTGGGATGATTTCTGTTCCTGGTACCTGGAATGGGTCAAGCCTTCCTACACTAAAGCTTCGGAGGACCAACCCGGTCAACCGGAACCTATCAGCCCTTATGTATATGAAAAAACGGTTGGCTTTTTCGAAGAACTGATGCAGATCCTGCATCCGTTTATGCCATTTATTACTGAAGAAATTTTCCACCAGTTACGGGAAAGAAATGATGATCTTACAGTAAAACAAAATCCGGCTGCAAACCAACCGGAGAAACGCATACTGGAATCTGCAGCCTTGTTAAAAGAAGTTATTTCAACCATCCGGGATGCCCGTGTGAAAGCCCAGTTGAAGCCAAAAGAAACCATTAAACTGCATATTCAATCCGAAAACCCGGATGTATATGACCCGATTCTTTCGATTCTGGCCAAGCAGGTTAATGCAGCATCCACCACTTTCACCAGTGATCCCGTAGCGGGTTGTATCACTTTAGTGGTACAGAAAGATAAGTTCTATCTCGAAACCACCACGGTGATGGATTCCGGTGCGCAAAAAATACAATTACAGAAAGACCTGGATTACCTGAAAGGCTTCCTGGTTTCCGTCGATAAAAAATTATCGAATGAGCGGTTTGTACAGAATGCCAAACCGGAAGTGATCGAAATCGAACGGAAGAAAAAAGCGGATGCGGAAGAAAAAATAAAAGTAATAGAAGAAAGCCTGGCCTCGCTTGGCTAAAAATAAAACCCGACTTAAAAAACACGTTGCACTGGTTAACGTGTTTTTTATTTTCCACTATGCAGCTATTAAAAAAAATAAAACTCCTATGCCTGCTTTGCAGCTCCTTCAGCTTTTCGCTGCAAGGACAGCAGAACAATGGCGAATATAAACTGCTGCGATCACTGGCGGATAAAAGAACCGGCGCCGGCAATAAATTTCACAAAGGTCTTTCTAAAATAAACAGCCCCCTTTGCCTGGCGGTACCGGCCGGACTGTTCATCACTGGTCTGATCGAAAAGGACAGAACACTGAAAGAAAATGCCCTGTTTATTACAGAGAGTATTGTAATATCCTCCCTGACTACCTGGACAATGAAATCGGTGATAAAACGGGACAGACCGGCTATCCATGACCCTTCATTCATTGCGGTTATGGATGAACACAGTTATTCCTTCCCTTCCGGACACACGTCTGAAGCCTTTTCAATGGCCACATCACTCAGTATAAAGTACCGTCAATGGTATGTAGTCGTTCCAGCCTTTGCTTATGCGGGTCTGGCTGGATATTCGCGGCTATACCTGGGCGTCCATTTTCCAACGGATGTACTGGCCGGGGCCCTGGTTGGAAGTGGCAGTGCCTGGCTTACCTGGAAACTTAATCAATGGCTGCACCGGAAAAAAAAGAATAAAGCGGCGCCTGCATTTTAAGATTTACCTGGGGAAAATACTGACCGGCATCACAAATTCAAAGAACGTTCCTTTAAATCCGTCAAACTGATCCCTGTCCAGTAACTGACTTACCCGTATCCCGAAAGTCAGCGGATACTGATTCCACCATTTGGTATCGGCAAATAATTCTCCACCCACGGATCGCTGATCACGGGTCTGCTTTTTATCCGTGGAATATACTTTGGTAAAATCATAAAACAGATTCATCCGGATCCGCTGGATGTAGAGAATGTTTCCAACGCCCCAGTCAGGACACCAGAGTGGTAAATGATAATTAGCTGCAACTTTCCACATCCGGGTAAAGTAACGGCCGGTATATCCCCTTGAATAGGCAAACCGGTTTCCAAAGGAAACTTCACCCAGGGTATCCCGTTCCTGAAATGAAGCATTCAGTAACAGGTTATGGGTGGATAACAATCCGGGGACATACAAAGATGCACTGCCATTGAACTGCCGGGCCTCATACCGGCTGATGGCATGCCGGTATGAAGCAGCCGCAGCATACGCAAAACGAGGATAGATATGCTGTACCGCCCGTTGTATTTGTTCACTCCATGAAATAGCATGCGACAAGTAACTGAAAGATGTATTCCCCAGTGAATCTTTATAAAAATCTTTATTGAATTCATTTCTCAATACATAAAAACTGCTCATGGAGAAATTCTTGAACGTGGTGCCACTGGTCCGGCTGACCGGCAGGGTTAATCCGATCCGGCTATCCAGCTGATTCCAATGCCGGATCCGGTTGCCAATGGGAACTTCCCGGTTGAATGTAAATTCCGTACCGGCACTGAGATAAGGGAATCCGGCCCCGTAAATTCCACTGAAGCCGATGGCACTTGTCTTCTCATTTTCATTGTAGAGATAATATAATTCAGTCTGCACCGTATTCAACACATTCTCTCCATACAATGAAAAAGTAAATACCGGATCTTCATAATAAGGTCTCCAGCTGTGAAAATTGAACAGCCGGGTTCCCTTACGATACGGACTATTCGTAAACGTTCGGGCAGTCAACGTATCTGACAGGTGCATAAGGGTGGCCGGCAGACCAGCCACCGGCCATTGTCCGGTCAATTGCGCTGTCACCGCTATATCCACCGGCTTCCAGGCTGCCGGATCAATCGCCTGTTGTTGTAACTGGTATCCTTCTGCCGAAAATACCGACCAGGTCAGTTTATCATCACCGGCATTTACAAAGTAACGGCCCATATTTCCCTGTGTAACGCGGTAGATTTTTTTAGTATCCAGCCGAAGAGCAAACACATCATCGTTGCCCTGGTAAGAGGCCGTGAAATAAACAACACTATCTTTCACAGCCGGATATCCGATAATATTAAAAGATAAGGGCGTAAGCCGCATCGTCACGCCGGTCACAATATCCGCGGTGGCCAGTGCTGTTTTACCATCGGTCAATCTTACGGCGGTAATCAGCGTTTGTGCATCCATAAACTTCGGATCAGTAAACAGGCTGATCTCCGTTGAATGAATCCGTTGCAATACTTCGCCGCTGGAAGCATCCAGTACATGCAGTTCTGATTTACCATCGGTGTTCACCTGAACCGCCGCAACCCTGCTGCCATCCGCTGAAATATCCGGTGTGAAATATTTAGACTTACTGGTCAGTTTTTGTTTGCGACCGGTATGAATATCCAGTATTTTGATCACACTGTAATCCTGCCAGCCCCAGCGCGGATGTGTTTCGTAAGCGGCATAGACAATTTTTCCATTCCGGTAACTGAATTGTTCATCAAACGAAATATCCCTGGTCCGGATTCTTTTCTCTCCAGCAGCATCCCTGAGAAAGAAAGCAGGCCGGTGACGGTAACTGGTTTTTAAATAAACCAGTGAATCTTTTCCGGCACTGTACGGAAAGTAATAATTGGTTACATAATCCTTCCGCACCGGTAAAAGACCCGATACGCCATTGCTTTCAACAGCCTGTTGGATACTGTTACGGTAAAAGTCAAAAGCTTCTTTCCGGAAAGTGGCATAATCAACGCCGGCATGTGCTTTCACGGCCGCCTGGAATGGATAAACAAGGCTTTTAAAAGCACTGGCATCACGGGTCACTTTGGACCAGAAATCTTCGCCGTATTTTATTCTTCCATAATTGACCAACAGGTAACCCAGGTGATAATGACTGGGCACATAGTCTTTCAGGGAACCATTGCGCAGTTTCATCCAGTTGTACTTTTTACCAGACTGCCAGAGAGAAGGATATGCATTCATGAATAAAGGTATCCGGCCCCTGCCCTGCTGGCTGAGCACGGTTTCCTGGTATACGGCATCACCTTCATAAAACCAGTCAGGCACCGATGCATTAATGGCCAGCGCATAGCCCTCTTCTCCAAAAAGGAATTTCATGGCTTTACTCAACCCGTTATTGAAATTATTGAATTGTTGTACATGCCGGTATTCATGTAAGGCCAGCTGATCGGTCCAGCTGACAGTTCCCTGTCCGAAATTATTCATATCCGGAGTCAGGAAAAATTCGCTGCGATAGGGTCCGAGTTGTACATACCCGTTGGCAATCACGGTCTGGTTTTGCAATACGATATCCACTTTCTTTTGCTGATCGCCCAGTGATACCGGTTTCCGCGCGGCTAGCAGGTGTACCATGGCTGCCACCCGGTTCGCCTGGCTGTCGAGTCCGGCAGGATAAATAATCCGGGCGGTATCTGTATTGATCTGGCGCCATTTCAACGAAGGGGGATTGCCCCCAAATTGCTGGGCAAGGAGCAGAGATCCGGATAAAAACAAAACAATCAAAAGGAGCAGCTTCCGCATATCGGAGGATTTTATAGTGAAAGGTAAGTCAGAAAACAGAAAAGGATAACAACTGAAAATGGAATTTGTGCAAACCCCGGAACTGAATCCGGGTTTGTATCTTTGCCCGATGGCAGAAGATTTAACGATCATCAACGGCAGCAAAGCCGATCAATACCAATCGCTGATCCCGCAGATTATGGGCTTACTGGAAGGAGAAAACGACCTTGTGGCCAATTCGGCCAATGTGGCCGCCGCCCTGAAAGAGCAGTTTGGCTGGCTTTGGGTGGGCTTTTACCACGTAAAGGAAAATGAACTCGTCCTGGGCCCCTTCCAGGGACCAGTGGCCTGTACCCGGATCCGGAAAGGACGGGGAGTATGTGGCAGCAGTTGGGCGGAAGCCCGTACCCTGGTGGTGCCGGATGTAGAACAGTTTCCCGGACATATCGCCTGCAGCAGCAGTTCCCGCTCTGAGATTGTAGTACCTGTCATACGTAATGGACAAGTATTGGGTGTACTCGATGTCGATAGTGCCGAATTGGATCAATTTGATGCCATTGACCAGGATTACCTGGAAAAAATCGTAGCCCTTATTCCATGGTAAACGAAGTCAACAGTATCCGCATCATTGTAAGCGGTAAAGTACAGGGCGTGTATTTCCGGAAATATACCCTGCAGAAAGCCAGGGAACTGGGACTTACCGGCGAAGTGATGAACCTGGAAGATGGAGCAGTAAGTGTCCAGGCCACGGGTACAACTGATCAGCTGAATGAGTTGATTGCTTTCTGCCGGACCGGTTCAGGCGCTGCCAGGGTCAGCGGAATTCAGGTGGAAACAATGGAATACAAAAAATTTACGGACTTCCGGATAATAAAATAATTGTACCGCTTTTCTTCAAAAGCATTGTAAAATCAGCTTTTGGTTTCTATTTTTAAGGCGTTCCCCACCGGGGACTGAATCTTTTATTTATAATTTTAAACCATTTCTTATGTTGAAACTACCGAACCCCGTACGGTTACGCCGTATCGTGCCGGCTATTGCCGCCATTTTTCTGATGACCATCATTCTCAGCAGCTGTGCTGATGACAAGCAAACCCCTTTAGCTGCTGACTCCCCTGAGAAAAAAGAATTCAAAATGAATTGTGTCATGCTCAGCCGTGCACAGCTGCAGGCCTGGGTGGACAGTGGATGGACTAAGCCTGGTTCAGCCGGCAGGATCAATACCTTGCTGCTGCAGTTCTATTCTGCCGATGCAGCCGGTATTGCTTCCAATATGCAGCTGACCTCTTACCCCGGCACTTCAGTCACCGACTTCAAAACAAGTGGCAATGCTTTACTGGCGATTGACACCACCTGCAAGGCAAAAACATTCAGTGGCAAGATCATCCTGGCCAATAACCAGATCAGCTTTGATGCGTTGAAAGTATTCAATGAAGACGGATCATTGAAAGAGTTTGATTATATCCGTTTTACCCCTCAGAGTTTTAGCCAGATCAGCGAATACATTACCTTCGATGCCAGGGCGATTAAAGCCGGTGTAACAGAAAGCGACCTGGGTGGGCCTACCAGACCATGTCCTCCATTATGTTGCCCGCCTGATTGCGACTAAAAACAAAAAATGTACTCATTTTATAAATTACTTTTGAACTGGTCAGAGGTATGGCCCCTTGCTGTTGCTCTGACCATTTATATTTTCTTCAAACAACGGGAGAATATTACAATAATCGTCTTGTTGCTGGGCATTTCTCTGCTTTTGCACATGCTGGCAACTTATATTTCGCTTTACACCTATCGGGTACCAGAACCTTATAAAAATAATAACATACTCTATAATCTGGTGGCGATAATCAAGCCTCTATTGGCTGGCCTCTATCTGCTAAAACTGAAACAATTAAACCAATATAAATATCTTAAAATTATATTTATCCTGTTTATACTATTCACCATCTGTAATTTCTTGTTTGTAGAAAGTATCTTCAACTTTAGCTCCCACATGGTGCTGGCAGAGAGTATCTTCCTGTTGATATTCACACTGACGTTCTTCCTGGATGCCATGATTGACGATGAGATACCACTTCCATTAAATCACCCGGCATATTTCTTTTGTACCGCCATTGGCTTATTGGAATGCATCAATTTCTTTATATACCTCTTTCTTTTCCCGGTATTCAATACCAATCATGAATTTGCGCTTTTAATGATGAATCTATCAGGATATGCATTCATTATATATGGACTTATCATAGCTACAGGTCTTTATATAAACAGGGAGAAACCAAGATTTTTTCAATTCAGCCGGTCAATATGAACAACAATCTCACTTTGCTGGTAATAATGGGTATCGTCGTCATGCTGGGCCTCATGCTCAGTGTATTGCTGGCGGTAATGTTTAATTTCCGGAAAAAGAACCAGCACCGCCGGGCCATGGAGCTGCTCAAAGAACAGCAGCAAAGTCAGTTGATCGAAGCAGCGATCCTTAGTGAAGAAACGGAGCGGCACCGGATATCAGAAACCCTGCATGATGAAGTGGGTGCCATTCTCTCCTCTGCCAAACTCCACCTGCTCGGCATCAAGCAAACCACATTGGATGAAAAAGATAAAAAGCTCCACGAAAAAGGAGCCGGACTGTTGAATGATGTCATCAAACGGGTGAGAGGGATCTCACACAGCCTGCACAGTAATATCCTCAAAGAGTTTGGGTTTAATGAAGCCATCCGGCATTTCCTGCAACAGGTGACCGGCGGTACCATGATCAGTACGGATACCCGGCTGGACGAAAAATACAAAGGAAGTACACCCGAAAAGGACATGAGCCTGTACCGGATCATACAGGAACTGATCAACAATACGCTTAAATATGCCGGTGCAACAAAAATGGAGATCAATTCAACCCTGAAGGAAAATGAACTGATGGTCACCCTGGTGCATAATGGCAACGGATTGAGCCAGGAGGATTTTGACATATTCAGCTTCCGGAAAGAAGGACTGGGCTTGAAAAATATCCGCAACCGGGTGTTGTTGCTAAAAGGGAAAATTTCATTCGATAAAACACCGGAAGTTTCCACAATACATATCAGTCTGCCGGTATAAACCAAACCAACTCCTTATGCCTAAATTTAAAATTGCCATTGCCGATGATTATCCCGTATACCGGGATGGCCTGCAGGTAACCCTGTCCGCTGATGAAAACCTGGAAATAATCTTTGAGGCAGACAATGGCCAGGAACTCCTGGAAAAAATGAATGCCGAATTACCGGACCTCGTAATTATGGATTATAAAATGCCGGTCATGGACGGTATGGCCGCTACACGGATGATCAAAGAAAAACACCCTTCCGTAAAAGTATTGGTCATCAGTATGTTTCATGATGAGAAATTCATCAATCACCTGATGGATAACGGGGCCGATGGGTACCTGCTGAAAGATGCGGAGCCCGAACAAATCATGTCAACCATTCACCAACTCCTTTATTAGCCTCCAGCACGCAGGTTCTTCAGCATATCGGAAGTCATAGCGGCCAGGTCGAATTCCTCTTTCCATCCCCAGTCGTTCCGCGCCACAGTATCATCAATACTCTGTGGCCAGCTGTCGGCAATAGCCTGACGGTAATCCGGCTTATAGGTCATGGTAAATCCTTCCACATGCTTACCGATCTCTGCACCGATTTCCCTGGGCGAGAAACTCATTCCGGACACATTATAGGAAGTCCTGATGTTGATTTTGCTGGCCGGTGCTTCCATTAATTCGATGGTGGCCCTGATTGCATCCGGCATATACATCATGGGGAGATAGGTGTCTTCCTTCAGGAAACACTCATACTTTTTTTCTTCCAGGGCCTCATGATAAATCTCCACGGCATAATCCGTAGTACCTCCGCCCGGGGCTGATTTATAGGAGATAAGTCCGGGATACCGGATACTCCGTACATCTACACCGAACCGCTGATGAAAATAGTGACACCAGAATTCACCGGCATACTTACTGATTCCATATACTGTAGTGGGTTCTATTATCGTTTGCTGCGGACATTGCTGACGCGGAGAAGTCGGGCCAAATACGGCAATGGAAGAAGGCCAGTATACTTTATGGAGTTTTTCCTCCCGGGCTATATCCAGTACATTGAGGAGTCCCTGCATATTCAGGTTCCAGGCCAGTCCCGGGTTTTTCTCACCAGTGGCAGAAAGGATGGCGGCCAGCAGGTAGATCTGGGTGATATTCTGCCGGATCACCTGTACATGGAGCATTTCTTTATTCATCACATCCAGGGAAACATAGGGTCCAGTTCCTTCCAGCAATGGGTTCTGTTCGCGGAGATCAGAGGCAATGACATTGGCATTTCCATAAATTTTCCGGAGTGCCATTGTCAGTTCCACTCCTATCTGGCCGGAGGCACCTATGACCAGGATTTTCTCTTTTACCATAGCAAGCGTTTAGAAGGCAAAGATGAAGGTTCGTTCTTCAAATTCCAACTTAAAAAGCAAATCCGGGAACTTCGTTTTATTTTTGCCGCATGACAAATTTTCTTCCCGATCTGTTCCGTGGACAAACCTACGATTCATCCAATTTTTTCCTGCTGGCAGGCCCCTGTGTGGTCGAAAGTGAAGACCTGGTAATGGAAGTGGCGGAGAAGGTTTCCGGCATCTGCCGCAACCTGGGTATCCCCTATGTTTTTAAGGCTTCGTACCGGAAAGCCAATCGCACCAGTGCCAGTTCTTTTACCGGTCTGGGTGATCAGCCTGCGTTGGAGATACTGAAAAAAGTAAAGGACCGGTATCAATTGCCGGTCGTTTCCGATATTCATGCCCATGAGGAAGCAGCGATGGCCGCTCCTTATGTGGACATCCTTCAAATTCCCGCCTTTCTGTGCCGGCAGACTGATCTGCTGATCGCGGCTGCGGAAACAGGCAAAGTGATCAATGTAAAAAAAGGTCAATTTCTGAGTGGACCCTCCATGAAATTCGCCGCTGAAAAAATCCGTCAGGCCGGGAATG
>CAUJFR010000034.1 GCA_963169885.1 Bacteroidota bacterium | reverse complement strand
TTCATTGGACTATTCCTTTACTGTCGTCCAGGCCTTGCGCAGGTAACGGTGGATTCCACCATCCGGCTGGACCTGCTCAAATCACCGGCCTCGCCGGCTTTTAATATCCTGGGAATCGCGCAGAGCGACATTGAACGACCGGCCGACCTGAATGCTTTTGCTTTGTCCATTCAGAACGCCACCAATAATTTCACGGCCATCCCGGAGAGTTACGCTTTTCAGATTGCGCCATTCTTAATGGGAAGAAAAAAATACAGCCTGAATCAGTTTGATAATAATCAGCACACGTTCAAACAATCCTTTCAGTTCTCAGCCGGCTATACGCATATCGGTCCCAAAGGCAAGGAAGACGTGGATTCTTTAAAGACCACCAAACTGGGTCTGGGGATTAAATTCTCCATTATACGACCCCGCTGGACAGCCGATACCCGAAATAAATACACGGTCTTAAGGCAGGCACAGGTACAATTGATAGCCGAACGCCGGGCTTATGAAGAAAAACATCCGCAATATGCTTTGTTGAAAGAAAAAAAACAACGACTGCAATTGCTGGAAATGAAAGATTCATTGAATGAAGTGCAGCTAAAAGAATTTAACCAGCTGATCCGGGATATCCGTGAAATGGAAGAACTGATCGGAGAAGAATATGATGATGTATTGCCGGACGGAGCCGCTTTTGCCGCTGCCCGGAAAGCCGCTACCGCTTTCAAAACAGAACGGGCCGGTTTCTTTCTTGACTTTTCCGGAGGTATGGCACTGGATTTTCCGGATAACCGTTTCAACAACTCCAATGTTTACCGGGCCGGTATGTGGCTGACCGGGGGGAACGAGAACGGGAATAAAGGCATCAGTTCATTGTTCATTCTCCGCTATCTCTATAATCCCACCACGCTATTTGCCGGTCCATCGGGTCTGCTCAAAGGTGGCAAGCTTTCTACCTTCGATATGGGCGGACGATTTCTGCTGGATGTATCCCGGGAAAAATTTGTGATGAGTGCGGAAGCGCTTTATCGCAGTATCCTCGGGAGTTCTACCGTGGATCCTTCATGGCGGTTGGTGATGAATGCAGAGTATGATCTGGGCAGCAACCGTAAACTCACTTTTGCCTTTGGCCGGGACTTCGACGGCACCATCAGCAAAGGAGGAAACCTCGTAGCCATGATCAACCTGATTGCCGGATTTGGCGGAGACCGGAAGATTGCGGATTAGTTTTCCGATCTATCCTCCGAAGCGAAAGCGAAGGGGGACTGAAGACTTTTCCGTACATTTCCTTAATGCTTACCACTACCTTCCTCCTCTATGGAGCCAATGGTTATAGCGGCGAACTGATCGCCCGATATGCCAGCCAGTACAACGTGCACCCCATCCTGGCAGGCCGGAGAAAGGAAGCTATTGAGCCCCTGGCGGTCAGATACGGACTTCCCTACAGAATATTTGATGTAAATGATAAACCAGCCCTGCTGCAAGCGCTGAAAGAAGTGAGCGTGGTACTCAATGCGGCCGGTCCTTTTGACAAAACAGCCCGGCAAATAGTGGAAGGTTGTCTGGAGACCGGCACCCATTACCTGGATATCAACGGAGATCTTTCCGTTTTTGAATTAATTAAGCAGTATGATTTGCCGGCAAAGCAAAAACAAATAATGCTCATGCCCGGTGTAGGGTTTGATGTCGTGCCTACCGATTGCCTGGCTTTATATCTAAAAAAGAAATTGCCGGATGCAATTTCTCTAAAACTGGCCTTCGCCACATTGGGTGGAGGTCTCTCCCATGGTACAGCCACAACCATGGCAGAAAAGCTGGGCGAGGGTGGTGCTTTGCGTAAAGACGGAAAGATTATCCGTGTACCCCTGGGGCAAAAAGGAATGATGGTTGATTTCGGTAAGAAAACATTATTTGTAATGAGCATCCCCTGGGGCGATGTTTCTACCGCCTATTTCACCACCGGCATACCTGATATTGAAACCTTTACCGGTGTACCCCGCAACGTATATCGCTTCCTGAAAGTACAGGGACTTTTTAACTGGCTGCTGCGGACTTCTTTTGTGCGCAACATCGTGAAGAGAAAAATCAATCAGCGACCAGCGGGTCCCTCCGATATACAACGTGAAAAATCCATTGGATTTGTTTGGGGAGAGGCGTCCAATGCCGCCGGAGAAACCATCTCAGCGCGTCTGTCCGGGCCCGAAGGATACACCGTAACCATTCATGGCTCACTGCTGATACTTCAAAAACTGGTCAACGGGAATATTTCTCCGGGGTACCAGACTCCTGCCGCTGTGTATGGCGAGGACCTGGTGCTGGAAATACCAGGCATGGAACGGGTGCAGGTATAGAAAATTAAATCAGTTTTTAATAAACCTGACTACTGATCCTCCTGCTTTTAAAATATATAAACCGTTGGGCCAGTCGTTAATATTGATGGTCTGACTTCCATTAATCAGCTGCAAACTCGCTATTTGCTGCCCGGTGCTTGTAGCAACAGTGAGTAACGCTTGTTTGTTACTGACAATCGTCAACAGATCCGTGGCGGGGTTTGGAAAAGCAGATAGGGAGAACACCGTGGTTTCATTATTAATACGCAGGATATTGCTGTATTGTTGCCTGCCATCATTATCCACCATGCGGAGCCGGTAAAACTCATGAGGAGAACTGGTATTGGTAGTGCTGATAAAACTATACGGGTGACTGCCCTGACCATTGGCAGGCACACTACCGATATGATCATATACATTTCCTCCGGTACTTCTTTCAATAATGAAAACAGACGTATTGTTTTCCTCGCTGGTAGACCAGGCAATACGCACTTTACCAGCCATTGTTTTCTGGACTGTAAAAGAAAGTAGTTTGAGTGGAAGTGTGGTGGAGTAGCGGGCCTGTACCGTAAGCCATTTCACAGTACCTCCGCAAGGATCACCAAAAACCCCATTGGTTGCACTGATACTGGCCGAATGCTGACCGATAAACGCGGCTTCGCATATACTCTGGCTGTTGACCGCATGACATCCGCTGTTTACATAGCCCCCACAGACGCCAATAGGTGTACCATAACTGGCATATTCAATCGAGGTAAATACATTTCCGGGAGGAGCGGTCAGGGTCAGGGTGGAGCCTTCTCCGGCAGTACCACAAATCACCTGGGACCGGGCAGTTAATCCAGTCAACAGCAAAGAAAAGAGTAATGGTTTTATCATAAAATCAACGGTTTTGATGGTTAAAAGCTAACAGACTCAGCAGTTTACAGACCTGTTGAAAAAAAATCCACCTGCATAATACGAGGATAATAGCACGTTATTGCTTTTCTACGCAATACTTATTACAAAAACAGGTTTACCATAACCAGGATATAAGGGTAAAAGGGGATTGGGGGATTGGGGACAGCCTGCAGACTAAAATTGGATAATGGCAACAAGTCTTATATTTAAATAATGAACAGACGCCTTTTTCTCATACTGGC
>CAUJFR010000033.1 GCA_963169885.1 Bacteroidota bacterium | reverse complement strand
AAGGCTCGTCTTTTCGTGTGGTTTTGTTACAAGGATTATGATGCCGGCAGCCAGACATTGTTAGGGGCAGGGCTCTACCAGGATTTATTTGGCCTGTGGGAGGATACCGGTTTCTATGATGAAGCCGGGCAGCCAAGGCCGGCCTTGACCAGCTGGCGGCAATGGATGCAGCGACCTGCCAGACACTGACTTATTTTTATTTTCGGCATACTATTTATCACATGTTTAGGACTACTCAGCATAAAATACTTCTAAGCAGGTGAGGAGTGTTTCGCTTTTTTAAATAAAGAGGTATTTAGTATTACCCCTTTTTTAGTTTAATGACAACCTTATCAGTTAATGCTGGAAATGTCTTTTTTTTCCAGTGGTCCCCGGTAGGAACCGGGATTTACCGGGAAATGCCGGGTGTAAATATTGTTTTGCTGGAATTGGTTTTTTAACCAGGCCGCGGTTTCTTCGAATCCCTTTCCATCGCGGCTGTCATAATCGTTTAACACCAGTCCGTTGGCTTCCCGCATCATGGACTGTGGATCATCCAGGTAATAGTATAATACGGCCAGATTGAAATAGGTGGCATACCGGATTTTCCGGTCATGTTTTTTGGTGGATGTATATCGTTTACGGATGCCTTCAAAATAACTAATCACCGGTTGTAATTTTTCACGGACGCCGGTGATTGGGGTATTGGCATCCATATTGTAAAGTACTTCGCTCATTTGCGTAAAAGCATTGCGCCAGGCACTATATTCCGGATGTTTACGGCTGTCAATGATCCACATATAATCATTTACTGCTACTTCATCAAAACCGAAGTTCCGGGTGATCCGGTCACTCAACGTATGCATCGACCTGGTTACTGCATTGCGATACAAGTCACGGGTAACAGACATGGAGTTTACCAGGAAATATCCCTCTGCCAGGTGCTTGATGGTGAATTCCGGACTTTTATAAATCTGCTTGTTCTGGCGGGAGGCCAGTTCCTAATCCATGATATGCATGCCTTTGTAATCCGAGATAATGGCATTAGCGGAAAAGCTATACACCACTTCCTGGTGATAGTAAGTCCGGCTGCCGGTTACAATTCCGTTCCCATTTTTTACGGTTTCCGTTCTTTCCTTCACGGAGAACGATTCTGGTAAAAGATCTCCCAGTTTAACCTGAATACCAAGATGTCCGTCCTGCTCCAGTTTTCTCCAACCTTCGAGTCTGACTGATTTTTCCGGCGACAGGTCATCCATAAAAGAATCCATCAGGCGTGTACTTTCAATTTCCACATGGTAGGTACGATAGGTGCTGTCCAGCTGCACCTGCGGCAACGCCCTGTATTGTACCGTAAAGCGGTATTTATCAAGGTCCACATTTTTCTGGGCAAAAACACAGAGCGGGGTGGTCAGCAGAAGAAACAGGTATAATTTTTTCACAGTCAGGATTTTGTCTGTAAAAAACGGAAGCAAAGCTTAAATAGTACATGATCAGTAGCAGAATATTGTATCGGGCAGGTGCGTTTGTCGTAAATACACGAGGGAAAACACGAAAACAGTTGTCAGATGTCATCCCAATGCTTCAGGAGTCAGGATGTCCCAAAAGTGAATCTTCCTTGTCAACCTTTTTACTTTTAAACTTAACAACCAGTTCCTTCACTGTTCTACATCCACCCGGATCATCCAGTTCCCGTTTTCGTTGAGTTTAATTTTTGCAATCGCCACCTGTTGTACAGAACGGGCCCTTTCGAAAGTGATGATAGCACTGAATGGATACATGATGTTTCTGAAAGTATAGCGATTCGTGACTTGCGAGGTGCTGTCATAGACCAACTCGGTATAATTTCCCTGGACTAACTGAATGTTTTACATTTCTGATTTCGGGAGTACCGGCTGGTTGTTGGTTGAGCCTCCGGCTGTTGTGTTCTTGACAGTGAATGTGATCTCGGAAATGAGTGTATTCATTTTTTTGACACTGATGCTGGTGAAATTATTCGTCAGCATTTCGGTAGTATAGGGTTTTTCAAATTTTCCTTTGTATTCCCCGTTTTTCCACGTGTATTTTCCTTTACCATCCGGATAGCCGTTTTTAATTGCCCGGAATAACTGTCTGTTCCGGTAGCCGTTCCGGTTTCATTGGCCAATCCCTTTCTGTATTCTCCTATGTAGCTTCCTTTAGTGAATCCAGCATGACGTTACATTCCTGACCCGTTGTGTTTAAAGCAAAAAAGAAAGAAAGTAAAAGGGGTATTGACGGCTTCATATTTCCTTTTTTTTGAAGCTACTCTATTTGTGATGCCTGATACCAAAAGATGTTTGTTCTATATCCGGTATCAACCCAAGCTGGAAATCATTATAAGTCCGTTTTTCAAAGTTGTTTCAGGTAACTCAGTTTGATAATTGAATGATCTTCGGTCTGTCTTTTTGCAAGTACATTGTCGAATCCCCGGTGATTGAATACTAAATAAATATAGGACAGGGGTTGATATTCCCAGGAGAAACGCAGGTTATAGTTTCCCAGCTTGTTCTCTGAATTCAGCTGATAAAATCCGATCAGTTGCATCCTTGGGTTTAAGGCAAAGCGACCGGAAATTGTGTACAGGTCCGTTTTTTTACTGATGGAAGGAGAGCCCACTTCGTCAAAATGAAGCCGGTTGTATTGGGCGAGCAGACTGAAATGCGGGGAAGGCGAGAGTTGCAGCCTGGTATTCGTACTGGTTAGTTTGCCATTAAAATAATCACCAAATGTGAGGTCAAGTCCTCCACTGATTTTGCGGGAAGGATCGGTGCTGTAATAAATCTGGTGATTAAAGTAATTATAATCACCAGCCAGAATATCAATACCAACCGGGGAGAAGGTTTCGGTCAGTCGCTGGAAACTGTGATTCACGATATACCCGATAAAACCACCTTGTTGAAAATTGAACCACACCGGATTTAAAGAAACGGTACGCTCGGTGAGCTTCCCCGTCGAAGCCTGGTGATACATCTCAACCCAGGCACCTGGTTCAAAGGCCCGGATCAGTTTGGGAAATGGTAAATTCTTTCCCCGGTAATACCAGAACACACCGGGAGTGGTGGCGATCACATCATTCCTGGAAACAAAGCCCATTTCAGGATTGAAATTTTTCGAAACAAAGGATTGTGTCCACCAGATTTTCCATTGATTATTGACATAATAATACTGGGCAGAGCCGGAGAGTCCCTGTTTTCCTGTTGCACTGGTACTGGAATGAGAGACCATCATATTGAGCTGATGGGATTCACTCAGCCGGAAGAATCCATCTAAGGTGCTGACAATATTATGTCCCTGGCTGTTATTCCGGGCGGTGACCAACCCGCCGATCCGGTTCAGTCTTCCCAGGTTATGGGAATATCGTCCTACAAAAAAATCGGTGGCGGGCATGTTGGAAGAGCCTTGCTGATGCATCAGCATGGCACCGATATTGTTTTTGGCTGACCGGTATACAAAACGTCCACCTGCATCAATAGGGATTGGATTACCACTATCATCCAGTCCGATCCGGCGGCTGAAAAAAGGTTGTATGCGCATACTGCCTCCGGAAAGATCTTCTGAAGGGGCGACACCGGTTCCAAAGAGGGAAGCATTTTCCAGGAAAAACTGACGACGTTCAGGAAAGAAAACCGAAAACCGGGTTACATTATTT